>CAZILI010000424.1:0-2954 GCA_964539965.1 uncultured Burkholderiales bacterium
GCCGTAACTCCGGCGCATGATTGATGGCCTCGATCAGGGTGCGACCCATGCGCCCGCTGGCACCGGCCACGCAGATGTCGAGCGCCGTCATGGTTTTCGTTCCTCTCCGCCGCTCGGGGCGGACGGCTCGCCGCCGGGCCCAGCGCTCGGGGTCGGTTCTGTCGCCGGCGGTTCACCCGCCGCCGGCTCGCTCTCGCTCGCCGGCAAGGCCGGCGCGCCGTCGCCTTCGAGCTTGGCCAGCCGGTCCTCGCGAAACACCAACGTGAGCTTGCGCTGCTCGAGCATGCGGCCGCGCTTGCGCACGTAGTGGACATAGTCCCATCGGTCGGCATGGAAGACATCGGTGACCAGCGGCGTGCCGATGGTCTGCGTCACCTGTTGCTTGGACATGCCGGCGCGCAGCTGCGCGAGCTCGTCGTCTTTCACCACATTGCCCTGCTGGATCTCGATCTTGTATGGCGTGAGATACGTGCAGGCGCTTAGCAGCGCGAGCGTGAGTGCGATGACGAGTGACTTGCCTGTGAGCCGCATTTTTGTTAGGGAACCTCTGAATAAGCCCCGCGTGGCCGCGACGGCGCGTTTGCGCGATGCATGGCGAGGCGCAGGGCATATGGATGTGTCGCCGACAACGGGCGCGCATATAATAACGGATTCATTTCGCGCCGGCGACCTTTGTCCCGAGACGGACAGCGCCCCGGCGCGCCTCAGACCAAGAACGGCGTTTCGACTCCAGCATGAACGAACGCAAGGATCTCAAGACTACCGGGCTCAAGGCCACCCTGCCGAGGCTCAAGATACTCGACCTGTTCAAGGCGAGCGACGTCCGTCATCTCACCGCCGAGGACGTGTATCGCGTACTGATCGCCGAGGGAATGGACATCGGACTGGCGACCGTGTACCGCGTGCTGACGCAGTTCGAACAGGCGGGCTTGTTGATGCGGCATCATTTCGAGAGCGGCAAGGCGGTGTACGAGTTGAACGAGGGCGGTCATCACGACCACTTGGTATGCATGCAGTGCGGCCGGGTGGAGGAGTTCTACGACTCCGAAATCGAGCGGCGCCAGCACAAGATCGCCAAGGACCGCGGCTTTGCCATCCACGATCATTCGTTGCATTTGTACGTGGAGTGCATCAAGCCGGAGTGTCCGCACAAGCCGAAATGAAGGCCACTCTCAAGCCCGGGCTGGCCGGCGAGTTTCGTTACACCGTCCCGGTCGACAAGACCGTGCCGCATATCTACCCGGAGGCGGCCGAACTGCAGGTCATGCCCAAGGTGTTCGCCACCGGCTACCTAGTCGCGCTGTGCGAATGGGCGTGCATCGATCTGCTGAAGCCGCACTTGGATTGGCCGCAAGAACAGACGGTGGGCGTGCACGTGAACCTGAGCCACTTGGCGGCGACCCCGCCCGGCTTCATCGTGACCGTGCGGCCGACCTTGGAGAAGGTCGAAGGGCGCAAGCTCACGTTTCACATCGTTGCCGACGACGGTGTCGACAAGATCACCGAAGGCATACACGAGCGCTTCGTGATCGACTCCGAGAAGTTCGCCGCCCGCGTGGCGGCCAAGGCGGCACCGACGTGAGCGGTCGCTGGCTGCAAGGGCTGGTCGGCGTGCTCGCGCGTGTGAGCGCGTTCGTCCTGGTCCTCGCGCTTACCCTAGCCGCCAGCGGCGGGGCCCTCGCGCGGGAAGACGCGGCCGAGCCGGGCAAAGCGCGCAGCGCGGCAGCCGCGACGATCGCCCCGGCGATGTTGCCGCCTGAGGTCCAGGCCACCCTCGTGCTCATCAAGCAAGGCGGCCCCTTTCCCTATCGCAAGGACGGAGCGGTGTTCGGCAATCGAGAGCGTCGGCTGCCGAAGAAAGAGCGCGGCTACTATCGCGAGTACACGGTGCGCACGCCCGGCTCGCACGATCGCGGTGCGCGGCGTATCGTGGCCGGAGCGGGTGGAGAGTTCTATTACACCGACGACCACTATGACTCGTTTCGCCTGATCGTTGAGTAGCGGACGATGAAGAACCTGACCGATATCTTGCGCGATCACAAGCACGGCGGCGTGTTTCGGGTAGCCGCGCTGGCGCCGTTGCGCGAGTTGGCGCTAGAAGCCAAACGGCTACGCTATACCTTGTTTCACGTGAGTGCCGCTAAGCTCAAGAGCAAAGACCAATTCCTAAGCCACACTGCGCTGGCGTTGCGCTTTCCCGAGCATTTCGGGCAAAACTGGGACGCGTTCGAAGATTGCCTTACGGATCTGGCCTGGATCGAGGAAGACGAAAAAGGCTACGTGCTGGTGTTCGACCATCTCGAAGAGTTCTCGCAGGCCGCCGGCAAGCAGCTCGAGATGGCGGCCGAGATCTTGATCGACGTGGCGGAGTTCTGGGAGGAGCAGGGCATGCTGTTCCTCGCGCTATTCGTCGGCCCGGGCGGCGAGCGTCTGCCGATCGGTGAAGCGTAGCGCGCGGGGCGCGCCCGCCTGCTATAGCAACGACTTCAGCAGCTTGCCCATCTCGGAGGGATTGCGCGTCACCTTGATGCCGCATTCCTCCATCACGGCGAGCTTTTCTTGCGCCGTGCCTTTGCCGCCGGAGATGATCGCGCCGGCGTGACCCATGCGCTTGCCGGGCGGGGCGGTGACACCCGCGATGAAACCCGCGACCGGTTTCTTCATGTTCGCCTTGACCCAGCGCGCGGCTTCTTCTTCGTCGCTGCCGCCGATCTCGCCCACCATGACTACTGCCTCGGTAGCGGGATCGTCGTTGAAGCGCTTCAGCACGTCGATATGCTTCAGCCCGTTGACGGGGTCTCCGCCGATGCCCACGCAGGAGGACTGCCCGAGGCCTTGCTCCATCAACTGCCCAACGGCTTCGTAGGTGAGCGTGCCCGAGCGAGACACCACGCCGATCGGCCCCTTCTTGTGGATGTGGCCCGGCATGATGCCGATCTTGATCTCGTCCGGCG
>CAZILI010000424.1:2964-3730 GCA_964539965.1 uncultured Burkholderiales bacterium
GACCAAAATCGTCTGCTTGCCGCGCATCTTGTAGCGCGTGCGGATCATGTCGCGCACCGGAATGCCTTCGGTGATGCAGATCACCAATTCTAGGCCGGCCTCGACCGCCTCATCGATTGCCGCCGCAGCGTACGGCGGCGGCACGTAGATCACCGAGGCGGTAGCGCCGGTCGCCGCCTTGGCTTGCGCCACCGAGTCGTAGATCGGTATGCCCTCGAAGTCTTGGCCGCCTTTGCCCGGCGTGACCCCCGCCACAAAGCAGGCTTTACCGTTGGCGTAATCGCGGCACATGCGCGTGTGGAATTGCCCGGTTTTTCCGGTGATGCCCTGGGTGATGACGCGCGTATTCTTGCCGACCAAGATGGACATCAGTGTTTTCCTCCAGCGGCCTGGACCACCTTTTGCGCGGCATCCGCCATGTTGTTGGCGTTGATGATCGGCAAGCCCGATTCGGCCAGAATACGCCGCCCCAACTCGACGTTGGTGCCCTCCAGGCGCACCACCAGCGGCACGCGCAATTGCACCTCGCGCGCCGCCGCCGCCACCCCGTTGGCGATCACGTCGCAGCGCATGATGCCACCGAAGATGTTCACCAGAATCGCCTTCAGGTTGGGATTACGCAGCATGATCTTGAACGCCTCGGTGACCTTGTCTTGCGAGGCACCGCCGCCCACGTCGAGGAAGTTGGCCGGCTCGCCGCCGTAGAACATGATGATGGCCATGGTCGCCATGGCGAGCCCGGCGCCGTTGACCAGGCAGCCGATGT
>CAZILI010000425.1:0-3723 GCA_964539965.1 uncultured Burkholderiales bacterium
CGTGGGAGATTTCGCTCGCGCCTACGACCAAAGCGTCAACGGCATGTCCTCACATTTCGTCTGGCTCAATCGCTCTAAGCAGAGCCTCACCCTTGACGTGAAACACGCGCAAGCGCCTCGCATCCTCGACCAACTGCTGTCGCGCGCCGATGTCTTTATTCAGAACTTGGCGCCCGGTGCTACCGAGCGTCTCGGCCTGAGCGCTCAAGCTCTGACGCAGAGCCATCCACGCCTGATCGTGTGCGACCTGTCGGGTTACGGCCGCGACGGACCTTATGCCGACAAGAAGGCATACGATCTCTTGATCCAATGCGAAACCGGCGTGGTGTCGGTGACCGGCACAGAGGAGACGCCGAGCAAGGCCGGGATTTCAGTGGCCGACATCGCCGGCGGCATGTACGCCTTCTCCGGCATTCTCACCGCTTTGTATCAGCGCGAGCGTACCGGTCGCGGCGCGGCGTTGGAGGTGACCTTGTTCGAGGCGCTCGGGGAGTGGATGAACTATCCGGCCTACTACGCGAGCTACGGCGGCCGCGCGCCGCGCCGCACCGGCAGCGCGCACGCGACGATCTTTCCGTACGGGCCGTTTCGCTGCGGCGACGGCAAGACGATTTTCTTGGGCATACAAAACGAGCGCGAGTGGGAGAGCTTTTGCCGCATCGTGTTGCAGCGCCCCGCGCTGGCGGCCGATCCGCGCTTCGCCAACAATCCCGCACGCCTCACCCATCAAGCGGAGCTCGCCTCGCTGCTCAACAGCGTGCTCACGGGCCTGGACTCCGCGCAAGTCTTGGCGCGTCTGGAAGAGGCGCAGATCGCCAACGCACGGCTTAACTCGCCGCAAGAATTCTGGGCGCACCCGCAGCTTGCCGCGCGCGGGCGCAAGCGCAAGATCGGATCGCCGCGCGGAGATATCGACGCCCTCAAGCCGCCGATCAATCTCGCCGGCTTCGAGCCGGTCATGGCGGCGGTGCCGAAGGTGGGCGAGCATAGCCGCGAGATTCTGCTCGAATTGGGCTACGACGAGGCGGCGATCGCGGCGCTGGAGCGCGAAGGCGCGATCTAACTACGGGACGGGGAGACTTTCATGGCGATCAAACCGGGATGGAGCGGACGCTTCTTCGAGGATTTCACTGTCGGCGATATCTATCGCCATCCGCTGGGGCGCACGGTATTGACGGTGGACAACAGTTGGTTCACCTTGCTTACCCAGAACACCGCTCCGATCCACTTCGATCACTACTATTCGGCGCAGACCGAATTCAAGCGGCCGCTGGTCGATTCGACCTTTACCTTGGCGCTAGTGAGCGGGCAGAGCGTCACCGACGTGTCGCAGAACGTGTTCGCCAACTTGGGCTGGGACGAAGTGCGGCTACCCAAGCCGGTATTCGAGGGCGACACGATCTATTCTCAGTCCGAGGTGGTGGATAAGCGCGAGTCGAAGTCGCGGCCCAATGTAGGCATCGTTACAGTCGCGACCACGGGCTTCAATCAAGACGGCGTGGTGGTGATCACGTTCAAGCGCACGCTCATGGTCTACAAGCGGGGCCATGCGCCGAAGATCGCTCAGCCCAATCCCGGCGCGTAGACTCACCGAGTGGCTGTTGCTGTGCGCGCTCCTGGCGGCGATACGCCTAGCGCAAGCGCAGGCTCCGCAGCTCGCGGTGGAATATGCGCCGGCGCAAGATGCCGTGTTCGCCGAGTTGGCCGCTCGGCTGCGCGAGCAGCGCCTGCTCGAAACCATCGCCGCGCACGTCAACGAGCGCGTGCGCTGGCCGGCGCCGGTCACCTTGAGCTTGACCGAGTGCCACGAGATCTATGCCTACTACGACCTTGCGGTTCGTCGCGTGGTGGGCTGCTACGAGCTAGCGGCCCTGCTGGTCGAGCGCTTCGACGCGCGCGGGCTGCGCGGCGGACTGGATCGTCATCTCAGCGGGGCACTCACCTTCGTTCTGTATCACGAGATCGCGCACGCGCTGATCGACCTGTTTTCCTTGCCGGTGACCGGGCGGGAAGAGGACGCTGCCGATCAGCTGGCGGCGCTGTTGCTCTTGACGCGCCAGGGCGATTACGCCGGCGAGCGGGCGCTGGTGTCGGCGGCACTCGGCCTGGCGCGCAGCAAGGACAAGTTCAACAATACCCGCTTCGGCGCCGAGCACGCGCTCGGCAAGCAGCGCGCCTATAACCTGCTGTGCTGGGTGCAGGGGCACGATCCACGCGCACCGGCTCGGGCCGAGCGATGGCGCCGCGTGCCGCCGGAGCGCGCGCGGGGCTGCGAAGCCGAGTTCAAGCAATTGTCGCGGGCATGGAATACAATTCTTCGGCCGGCGATGAAGCTACCGCTGCCGTAACCTCCTCTCGCGAAGGGAAGCCAATCCTATGATGCCGTTCCGTAGCACGGCCCTCGCACTGTGGCTGCTTTGTTGCTATGCCGTCCCGGCTCTCGCGCAACAAGAGGGTATCGCCGGTGAGATCGAGCGTGAGCGGCAACAACAGCAGCTGCGCATTCTGCAGACCACTCAAGCCATCGACTCCGGCGGCCTGCCGCCGCGCCAGTTGGCCGAGGTGTTGCGTATGCGTGGGATCACCTACAGCAATCTCTCGCAGCCCGATCGCGCGGTGCAAGACTTTACCCGGGCGATCCAGATCGAGCCCAGGAACGGGGTCACCTATGTGGACCGCGGCGTCGCTTTCCACGCCTTGAAGGACTACGACCGGGCGCTCACCGACTTCGCCGAGGGTATTGCACTGCAGGCGGACTTCGCCCTCGGCTACATCTCGCGCGGTCACCTTTACTACTACCGCGATCGGCTCGAGGAAGCGGCGCAGGACTTCGCCGATGGGGTGAGTGTGGCCACGGGCGAAGACTTCCTGTACGGCGCGCTGTGGCACTACCTGACCTTGCAACGCTTGGGCCGCGACGGCAAGAAGGCGCTCGCCGAGCTGACCAAGGAGCGCGATTTGACGGCATGGCCGGGGCCTATCGTCAAGCTCTATCTTGGCGAGAGTTCGGCAGATCATGCGCTCGCGCAAGCGACGGGAGGAGAAAAGCAGAGCGCGCGTATGCAGCAGTGCGAGGCGCAGTTCTACGTCGCGCAGCACTACCTGCTGGCGGGAGACAGCGAGCGCGCGGCAAGCGCGTTTCGCAAAGCCGTCGACACCCAGGTGACCATGTACATCGAGTACCAGTTCGCGCAAGTCGAACTCGATCGCATGAAGGCCGGCGTAAAACAATAAGGCGAGAAACAATGAACGACCTGAGTCACCCGCCGCTCGCGAGCGAGATCGATCGGTGCGCAGCCGCGTTGGAGTCGAAGCTGATCGCTTGGCGGCGCGACTTGCATGCCCATCCCGAACTGTCCAATCGCGAGGTGCGTACCGGCAAGCTGGTGGCTGAACATCTGCGCGCCCTGGGCATGGAAGTGCGCGCCCCGGTGGCGCACACCGGCGTGGTGGGCTTGCTGCGCGGCGCGCTGCCGGGCCCGGTGGTGGCGCTGCGCGCCGACATGGATGCGCTGCCGGTCGCGGAGGAGGTGGACTTGGCGTTCGCCTCGCGCGTGACGACCGAGTACGAAGGCGCTCAGGTCGGCGTCATGCACGCCTGTGGCCACGACACGCACACGGCCATCCTCATGACGGTGGCGGAGATCCTCGCTTCCTTGCGGGACAAACTGGCCGGGTCGGTGAAGTTCGGGAAGTCCATGCAGTACAGGTCGCGGGCGATGC
>CAZILI010000426.1:0-1125 GCA_964539965.1 uncultured Burkholderiales bacterium
GGATCCGTCAGGCCATTCGCTCTAATGATGGCGTACACCCTTTCAGGCGATCGATCCGTGCGGCTATCCCGGATTGGCGGTTACGCAGTTGAGCGCTTGCGGCGTGCACGAGAGCATGGATACGCTCGGCGAGAGGCTCGTCGAGCGCCTGGGCGCGCAGTTGGCTTTCACGCCATACTCACTAGAGTAGTAAGCTAGAGGCCGCATACACATGCCATTTTCAGACTCATACCCCACCATACTCGGCTGACCAGCATGGCCGTTCCAGGCGAAAAGCAAAAAGGCGCGCAAAAAACGGCGCGCATACCCATCAAGATCGTGCCGGTCGCCCCGCAGCGCAAGCCCGACTGGATCAGAGTGCGCGCTTCCGCGAGCGAGCGTTTCTATGAAGTGAAGCGCATCCTGCGCGAGAAGAAGCTGCACACGGTTTGCGAAGAGGCGTCCTGCCCCAACATCGGCGAATGCTTCGGCAAGGGCACCGCCACCTTCATGATCATGGGCGACATCTGCACGCGGCGCTGTCCGTTTTGCGACGTCGCGCACGGCCGGCCGCTGCCGCTGGACGCCGACGAGCCACGCCACTTGGCCGAGACCATCGCCGCGCTGAAGCTGCGCTATGTCGTCATCACCAGCGTGGATCGTGACGATCTGCGCGACGGCGGCGCGCGGCACTTCGTCGATTGCATACGTGCGGTGCGCGAGTTTTCGGCGCAGACCAAGATCGAGATCCTGACGCCCGACTTCCGTGGCCGCTTGGAGATCGCGCTCAAGATCTTGGCCGACAGTCCGCCCGACGTCATGAATCACAATCTCGAAACCGTACCGCGGTTGTACAAGCAAGCGCGCCCGGGCGCGGATTACCACTACTCGTTGCGGCTGCTCGAAGAGTTCAAAGCCGCACGGCCCGACATCCCGACTAAGTCCGGCCTCATGCTCGGCCTGGGCGAGAGCGACGATGAGATCCTGCAGGTGATGCGCGACCTGCGCGCGCACCGGGTCGACATGCTCACCCTCGGGCAGTACTTGCAGCCTTCGCCGCATCATCATCCGGTGATGCGCTTCGTGCATCCCGACGTGTTCAAGGACTTCGAGCGCCAAGCGCGTGACATGGGTTTTATCCACGCC
>CAZILI010000426.1:1135-3713 GCA_964539965.1 uncultured Burkholderiales bacterium
CACGCGGATCAGCAGGCGCATCAGGCCGGCTACGCCTAGTGCTTGCATGCCCCCATTGACGGCTGCAACGCCAACGCGTTGGAGGCCGGCGCCGGTCATCAAAGCCTCGGCCTTGCTGCATTTGGGCGGCGTGATGGTGCTCGCCGCGCAGCCGCACTGGTGGCCCTGGATCGTCGCTTCGTTCGCCGCCAATCACGCGGCGCTCGGCGCGGTCGGCATGTGGCCGCGCAGCCGTCTGCTCGGTCCCAATCTCGTTCGCTTGCCCGAGCCGGCGGCAGCGCGCGGCGAGATCGCGCTCACCTTCGACGACGGGCCCGACCCCGACGTGACGCCACGCGTGCTCGACCTTCTCGATCGCGCCGGCGCGCGGGCGACTTTCTTTTGCGTCGGTGATCGCGTCGCGCGCCTTCCGGACCTCGCGGCCGAAATCGTGCGCCGCGGCCACACTATCGAGAATCACAGCCAGCGTCACACCAACGGTTTCGCCGCCTATGGGCCGGCGAAACTGCGCGCCGAGATTCTCGCGGCGCAGCAGGCGATCGAAGCGGCGACCGGGCGCGCACCTGCGTTCTTTCGCGCGCCGATGGGATTGCGCTCGCCGATGCTCGACCCGGTGCTGGCGCGCTTGGCGCTGCGGCAGGTGTCGTGGACTCGCCGCGGTTTCGACTCGGTCGAGCGCGATCCTGCCAAGGTGCACGCCCGCTTGGTGCGTAACCTCGCCGCCGGCGACATCCTGTTGCTGCACGACGGCGGGTTCGCCGCGCGCCGCGGACGCGAACCGATCGTGCTGAGCGTGCTGCCGCGTCTGCTCGAGCAGGTGCAGGCAGCGGGCTTGCGCTGCGTCTCGCTGGCCGCCGCCTGTGGGCCGACCGCCTGAGTTCGACGCGCTGGTCGAGGCGGCGGCGCGCCCGTACTTGGCGGCGGGGCGCCATCCCTACTATTTCGCGCGCGGTAAGCTGCGCGGCGACCCGGTGTTCGCCGCCGTGCTCAAGCGCGGCTTACTGCCGGAGGGTGCGCGCTTGCTCGACTTGGGTTGCGGCCAGGGCGTGCTGGCGGCGCTGTTGCTGGCGGCGCAACGCGAATACGCCGCCGGGCGATGGCCGGCCGGTTGGGCGCCGCCGCCGCGCGATCTCGTCCTGCACGGCGTGGATCTGCGCGGTAAGGCGATTCGCGCCGGACAGCTTGCTCTAGGGGAGGCCGCGCACCTCCAGACGCTGGATCTGCGCCGGGCCTCGCTGCCGGCCTGCGATGCTGTCGTGGTGTTCGACGTTTTGCACTACATGGACTACGGGGCGCAGCAGCGCCTGCTCGCCCAGATCCACGCCGCGCTGGCGCCGGGCGGGCGTTTCTTGCTGCGCGCCGGTGATGCCGGCGCCGGCTGGTCGTTTCACCTGACGCGGCTTGCCGATCAGCTCGTCACCATGGCGCGCGGCGAGCTGTGGCCGCGTTTCTACTGTCGATCAAAGGACCAGTGGCTCGCGTTGTTACGCGAGAGGGGGTTCGACGCCGAGATGGAGCCGATGAGCGAGGGCACGCCGTTTGCGAATGTGTTGCTGGTGGCGCGTAAGCGGCACTGATGTTCAGATCGCCACCGCCGATCGGTCGCCGTCGGCGTGTGCCCTGTTCATAGGTTCCTTCGAGTTCCGTTGCGAGGCGTAGCCTTTCCAACCGATGGCCACCCACACGCGATGCGGAATCAGCATCGGATTTTGCGGAAAGGTGGCGGCCAGCATCTCACCGTGTGCGGCGTCGAACGCGAGCAGCTGATCGGCCGGCAGGCTGTCGGCGATGCCGGCGCTCGCTGCGATGCGCTTGCGCCATGCGGCGTGCGAGCACAGCAGATCGACGTCGAAGCTGAAGCTGCGCACATCTACGAAGCGCGCCTCGCGAATGTCGGCGAGCCAATGCACATGGCCGGTGTCGTTGCGCTCCAGCCGCCACGACGGATTGAACTCCAACATCAGCCGCTCGCTGGCGCGCGGGACGCTGCCGCGAAGCGTGAGCCAATCGAATTGGGCGATCATCACCGTCCCACCCGGGCGCAGCACGCGCCACGCCTCGTGCATAGCGTGCTCGCTGGAATACCAGTGACGGCATTGCGCGGCGGCGACCACATCGACACTGTGTTCGGGCAGAGCGATGTTGTCCTGCGGCCCTGGGACGTTGCTCGGCGCCGCATCCCCTTGCGGTGGCGGGTCGGACCCATCCGCGCTCAACACCAGTGCGCCGGCGGAGGCAAAGCCGTGCGCGAGCGGGTTGGCCGCCGAGCCCAGATTGAGGATGCGCTGGCCACGAAACCCGATGCCGAGGCGGCGTACTTCCCAGAACACTTCGGCCGGGAAGTGGCCGTCGCAGCGGTGGCAGCCCTTGTTCGACCTGCCCATGAGTGTGGCCGAAGCCTAGCGCTTGATAGCGGCCGCGCCGACCCAGCGGGACGGCTTGGCCTGCTGCTGGGCGAGCGTCTGCGGCCCCGCTTGCTCACTGGGCGCTTGCGACTGCGCTGGCGCCGGAAAGCCGTGCGCCGGATGCAGGTAGAACTTCATGGTTTCTTCATACATCCCTGTCTTGTTCATCGTGA
>CAZILI010000427.1:0-3698 GCA_964539965.1 uncultured Burkholderiales bacterium
AAAGAGGCTGACGAGTTTGTGCAGACCAAGCTGGAAGCGGTAAGATTCGTGCCGTTGCTTCCGGGCTTGGTGCGTTGAGATGGCAGGAAGATGGCGAAAGTCACCGGGACATCTGGCGCAAGTCGCAGCGGCTCTGTCGAGCGCACTCTGGCTTTGGGGCTGCGTCACCTCATCGCCCGCACCGGTCATCAGTAAAGAGCCGCCTGCGCCCGCGAGCGAGCCCGCAACCGCCCCATCCGACAGCGCCAAGCAGGCGACATCCGCCGGACAGCCGAAGGCCGAAAGACCCGAGTACCACATCGCCCAGAAGGGCGAAACCCTATTTTCCATCGCCCGCCAGTACGGCGTCAGTCATCACGAGCTGGGCTTGTGGAACGGCCTAGAAAACGTCAACGCGATCCGTGAGGGTCAGCGCATTCGCCTGTCGCCGCCGCCCGGTGCGGACTCGCAAGTCACGGTCATCCCGCTACACACTGAACCGTCGGCGCCGGTAGGTCGACCTATTGAGGAGGCAAAGCCCACGCCTTCGATTTCGGGGGCCGGCGCACCGCCGACCACGACCGCGCCGGCGCCTGGCGCGCCCTCCGAGCCGGCGCTCAAGGTCGAGCCCAAGGTCGCCAAGACGCCGTATTCGGATCGCGCCTGGGCTCAATTCAAGGCCGCCAACGAGGCCACCGAGCCGGCCGAGACCAAGCCGGCGGAACCGGAGGCGAAGATCGAGCGCAAGGTTGATAGCACAGAACCGCGCGCCCCGCAGCCGCCGGAAAATGAAAGTTTACAATGGGTTTGGCCGAGCACTGGTAAGATCGGCGCCGTTTTCAACGAATCGACGAAGGGACTGGTCATTGTGGGGGCCATGGGTCAGCCGGTGTATGCGAGCGCCGACGGCCAGGTTTCTTACATAGGAAACAGTTTGCGCGGTTACGGCAAGATGGTAGTGATCAAACACAACAAGACCTTTTTGAGCGTCTATGCACACAACAGCGCGATCCTTGTACGCGAGGGTCAACGGGTTGCGCGCGGGCAGAAGATCGCGGAAATGGGCAATAGTGACAGCGATGACGGCTCGGTCAAGCTGCACTTTGAAATCCGCCGACTGGGGAAACCGGTAGATCCTATGAAGTACTTGCCCAACGAGAGGCCATCATGAGCGGTACTGCAGAATCCCTAGTCGAAGAAGTCGAAGAAGAAGAGCTGGAAGGAGAATCGTCGGCGGAGCAATCCGGCGGCGAGTGGCAAGGCGCGGAAGATGCCGAGCCCGAAACGGCGCGCCCGGACGATTGGAGCGGCGACGCCACGCAGATGTATCTCAACGAGATCGGCCAGAATCGGTTGTTGACTGCCGAAGAAGAGCGCGATCTCGCCACCCGATCCAAGGCCGGCGACTTCGACGCACGGCAGAAGATGATCGAGCACAACTTGCGCCTGGTGGTGAATATCGCCAAGCACTACATCAATCGCGGCGTGCCGCTGCTCGACTTGATCGAAGAGGGCAATCTCGGTTTGATACACGCGTTGGAAAAATTCGAGCCGGAGCGCGGCTTCCGCTTTTCCACCTATGCGACCTGGTGGATACGCCAGAACGTCGAGCGCGCGATCATGAACCAGTCGCGCACCATCCGCCTGCCCGTGCACATCATCAAAGAGCTCAACGTCTATCTTCGCGCGCAGCGCTTCTTGGAGTCGCGCTCGGAGAAAGACCCGAGCGCCGAGGACATCGCCTCCCTGCTCGGCAAGGAAGTCGAAGAAGTGCGCCGCGTGCTCAATCTGAACGAGCGGATGGCCTCACTCGATGCGCCGCTCGATATCGACCCGAACCTGTCGCTGGGCGAGTCGATCGCCGACGAGAATTGGGTCGCGCAAGAAGACCTGCTGCAGCGTGACGAGGTCGTCAACAAGGTGCACGAATGGCTCGATCAGCTGACCGACAAACAACGCTGGGTGATCGAGCGTCGCTTCGGGCTGAACGATCAAGATATTCACACCTTGGAAGAACTTGCCGCGGTCATGAAATTGACGCGCGAGCGGGTGCGTCAAATCCAGCTAGAAGGCTTGGCGACCTTGCGCAAGCTGCTACGCCGCAACGGCATGTCGAAAGAGATGCTGTTCTAGAGCGGTTTTCGCTCCCGCCGCCGGCCGTCGGGCCGGCGATTCGGCTAGAATGAGGGTTGCCCGGCTGGGGCAAAATCACACCCTTGAATCTGCCGGAGTCCAATAAGCCCTGAACAACCGGCATCGTCCTCTCGGAGGCACGATGGAGGTTCCGTTTCTTCCCAAGCTGCCGCTGCCGTTCAGCGACATGGCCTTGTTCGGCCTGATCCTGCTCGCCGGCGTGCTGGGGGACCGGCTCACGAGCCGGACGCGCTTTTTGCCGAAGATAACCGGCTACCTGCTGATCGGATTTCTGCTCGGCAGAAGCGGGTTGGGTTGGCTCGGCGCCGACTCGCTCGCCCACACTAAGTTCCTCATCGACATCGCGGTCGGCATCGTGCTGTTCGATCTAGGCCGCCGACTCGACCTCACCTGGCTACGCAACGATCGCGCTCTGCTGGTGACCGCGCTGGTCGAGTGCGCGGTGTCGTTTCTCGCGATCGGATTCGCGCTGTATTTGGTCGGCTTGACCCCGCTATTGGCGGCGCTGGCGGCGGCGATCGGGATCTCCACTTCGCCCGCGATTTTCCTGATGGTGGCGCGCGAACTCGGCGCCGAAGGCCAGGTGACGCGCCGCGCAGCCAACTTGGTGGCATTCAACAACGCGGTCGCGCTGCTGCTGTTCGCCGTTCTGCTGTCCTTGGTGCACGCGAATTTCTCCGCCAGCTGGGTGCACGTGCTGCTGCATCCAGCCTATCTGCTGCTCGGATCGGTGCTGCTCGGCGCAGCCGTGTTCGCGATCATGCTGGGTGCCGCGCGCTTTGCCGGAAAGCAGGAACAGACACAGTTCATCCTCCTGGTCGGCGCCGTGCTGCTCGCGGTCGGCGTGGCCGATGCGCTGAATCTGTCGGTGCTGCTGAGCCTGCTCACGCTCGGCATCTGCACGCGCAACTTCGATCGCCGTCATCACTTGGATCACGTCGATTTCGGCCACGCGAGCGAAGTCTTCGTGGTGTTGCTGTTCGTGGTTGCGGGCGCCAGCATGCGGTTCGAGAATTTTCCGGAGATCGCGCTCGCCGCCTCGGTGTTCATCGCCGTGCGCGCGGCCGCCAAGCTGCTGCCGAGCTTCACCTTTTCGCGCTATAACCGGCTTACCTTCGTGCAGGGCAGCATGCTCGGCCTGTTACTGATGCCCCTTGCCACGATCGCGCTCAGCATGACGCAAAGCGTCGAGCTGTACTATCCGAGCCTCGCCGCCGATTTGAACGCCTTGATGATCACCAGCGTGACGGTGTTGGAGATCTTGGGACCGATCATTACCCAATACGCTTTCAAGCGCTCGGGCGAAGCCAGGCCGATGCCGGCTCCGCGCTAGTCTATGTCCTCGCCCTCCGCTGCGGCGCTTTCCTTCGCGCCCTCCGAGCCGCTGACCTTGGGGGTGGAGCTCGAGCTGCAGCTCGTCAATACGGAGAACTATAACCTCACCACCGAAGCCGAGAGCCTGTTGCGTGGGCTAGCGCGGGTAAGCTTGCCGGGCGCTGCCAAGCCCGAGATCACGCAGAGCATGATCGAGGTCAACTCGTCGGTGCACAAAGGCTACGAGAGCT
>CAZILI010000428.1:0-3696 GCA_964539965.1 uncultured Burkholderiales bacterium
CGGCGATGCGCGGCGTGCAGCGTATGCCGATGCGGGCGAGATTGCGCGCGAAAGGCAGAATGATGCGCTCGAACGCCTTGTCGTAAAGTAGGATCTCGATCTCGAGTGACTTGCCGCTCTTGTCGCGCAGCGCGCCGTCGCTGAAACGCCAGCCGGCGCTTTCGAGCAACTGCTTCGCTTCGATCAGGTTCGCGCGCAATGAGCGTGGCGCATCGGTGAACGAGGGCCGCCATTCGGCGGTGAACACTTCCGGCGGCAGCTTGTCACGGAATTTCTCCAGCAGCGCCAATTCTTCGCCTTGCGGCACGCCGCTCGAAGCTAGCTCGCTGTTGTTGAAGAAACTACGCGAACGGGTGTACTGCATCTCGAACAGATTGCGGTTCGACCATTCGAAGTCAAAGGCGAGCGCGATCGCACGCCGGACGCGCTTGTCTTGAAACAGCGATCGGCGCAGGTTGAATACGAAGCCTTGCATGCCTTGCGGAACTTGATGCTGAAACTGGGTCTTCTTGATGGTGCCGTCGTCGAATTTCGGGCCGTTGTAATTTTTCGACCACAGCTTGGCCGAGTTCTCCAGTACGAAATCGAATTCGCCTGCCTTGAAGGCTTCCAAGCGAACCGACGGATCTTTGTAATAGCGGTAGGTGATGCGGTCGAAGTTGAAGTGCCCGCGCCTTGAGGGCAAGTCTTTCGCCCAATAGTCGGGGTTGCGCTTGTAGGTGATGCTCCGCCCCATATCGACACGCTCGATGACGTACGGGCCGGAGGCGATCGGATAGTCGGTGGCGGTCTTGTCGAACGGTTTGCCCGCGCCCCACTTGGGCGAGAACACGTCTAGCTGGGTGGCGATGGTGACGTGGAGTTCCGCGTTCTTGCGCGCGAATTCGAAGCGTACGGTGCGCGCATCGACCACCACCGCCTGCTTGATGTCGGCCCACAAGAAGCTGAACTGCGGATGGGCTTGCTTGCTGCGCAGGGTGTCGAAGGAATACTTGACGTCTTGCGCCGTGACCGGATCGCCGTTGGCGAAACGCGCTTTGGGATTCAGGCGAAACGTGACGGAAAGCTGATCCGGGGCGAGCGACATGTCTTCCGCCAGCAGGCCGTAGGCGGTGATCGGCTCGTCGGAACTGGGCGCGCCGAGCGAATCGAACATGAGGCCGAGCCCGATCGCGGGGACCACCTTCAGCAGGAACGGATTGAAGCTATCGAAATTGCCTTGCGCCGCGAGCACGATCTCGCCGCCCTTCGGCGCGTCCGGATTGACGTAGTCGAAGTGCTTGAAGTCGGCCGGATACTTGGGCTGGTAGCCCAGGGCCAGGGCGTGGTCGGCGTGCGCACGCGTGACGGCAAGCCATCCCACAATGAGTAGGACGGCGAGACGAACGCCGCCTAGGCTGCCAGCCATTCGCGCAGCGCGGCGTTGGTTGCTTCCGGTCTTTCCCACGTAGGCAAGTGTCCGCAGTCCTCTATCACCCGCAAGCGCGATTGCGGGATTCTAGCGGCAATCTCCTCATGCATCGCGAGCGGGCAGATGGCGTCTTGCCGGCCGCACAGCACCAGGCTCGAGCAGGCGATGTCGGCGAGTGAGGGCAGGCTGTCGGCACGCGCCATGAGCGCGTGCTGATGCGCGATGAAAGTCTCTGCGCCGATGGCGCGCGCCATGCGCAGAAATCGCTCCTTCAAGTCAGCGTCCTCGCTGCGCGTGGGGTGCACCAACAGGGGAAAGAAGGCGAGCGCGGCCGCCTCCACGCTCGTCTTCGCCGCCGCGATGTGGACCATTCGGCGCTCGGTCGAGGCGGGCGTCTCCGCACCCGCATTGGTATCCAGCAGCGCCAGCTTGAGCACGCGTTGCGGCGCTTGGCGCATGAGCTCCATGGCGACGATGCCGCCCATCGACAGGCCGGCCAGCGCGAAGCGCGGCCAAGGCGCTTGCGCCAGCGCGTGCTGCGCCATTTCGGCGATCGAGCGGGCGGTGCAAAAGTCGGCGACTTTGATCTCGTGCTCGGCGCGCAGCGCCGCCACTTGCGGCTCCCACAGAAGCTCATTGCACATCAGGCCCGGCAGCAGCAACAGCGGCGCGCCGTTCACTCCCGCCCGCCCTCACGCTCGGCTTCACCGCTCACGCGCCTATATACCCGTGCCGGTAGGATAGAAAGAGGCTAGTACAGATGGCGCTGTACGGGTCATACCCCCTCATCTACCCTTGAGCTTGCGCTTCCCGGCGGCATATTCGCTGTCCTCCCACACGGTCCACTTGCCGTCCTGCACGACGTACTTGGTGATGAAGTTGACCGTGTTTTGGCCGTGATCGTCGAAGCTGATCTTGCCGATGATGGAGTCGACGTCTTTGGTCTTACGCAGTTCGTCGCGCACTTTCTTGCGATCGGGGCCGACCTTCTCGATCGCATCGAGCACCAATACCATGCCGGCATAGGCGAACGCGCCGTAGGCTTCGGGGCCTTCACCGTACTTCTGCTTGTCGTACTGCTCCAAGAAGAATTTCCCCCCGGGCAGTTTCTGCGCCGGCGCGCCTTCCTGGAAGGCGACCGCACCTTCCGCGAGCGGAATACCGAGCCCCTCGATGAAGGCATCCGAGCGGATGCCCGAAGTGCCCTGGAACTGCGCGTTCACGCCGAGCTTGTCCATCTGCGAGCGAATGCGCACACCGATCGGGGTCAGGCCGCCGAAATAGATCACTTCGGGCTTCAAATCCTTGATCTTGGTGAGCTCGGCGGTGAAGTCCTGCTGGTCGGCGGTGACGCCGAACGTGGCGAGGATCTGCCCGCCGTTGTCCTTCAAGAATTGGGCGAAGTACTTGTTATGCCCCTTGCCGTAGTCGGTCGTGTCGTGGATCACCGCCCACTTCTTGTAGCCGAGCTTGGTCATCATCTGCGCGGCGACCTGATTCTGATTGATCATGGTGCCGTTCACGCGGTTGACGACCTTGTAGTCGTTGGCGTACGTGATATCCGGCAGCACGGCGCCCCACACCACCACCGGCAGGCCAAACTTGTTGTACACATCTACCGTGCCCATCGCCACCGCCGAGCAATAGTGCGTGACACCGGCCACTACCGCGTTGTCGGATGCGGCCTTGGTCGCTACTTGCACACCGATGTTGGGCTTGCATTCGTCGTCCAGCGTGAGCAACTCGTAGCTGTATTTGGACTTCGCATCGGCGTTGCGTAGCTTGACCGCTAAGTCCGCCGAGTTGCGCCCGCCCAGGCCGTTGGCCGACACGCCGCCGGTGAGTGGACCGATGAATGCCACCTTGACCGTATCTTTCGCTTGCGCCGCCGGCATCGCGCCGAGCGCGTAGAGCACGAGGGCTACCGCGAGCGGCAGCCGCCTCTTGAATTTCATCGCGTACGTCCCTAGTTTTCTCGACAGCGCTATGATATCGATCTGGTTTCCGCCGCAGATTACGGGCTGGGGGACAAAAGGTCAAGCCGGCGCAGGATATGGGAATCGTTTATTAATCAATAACTAAAGCCAAGAAATCAGCTATACTGGCGAGCGAAGCAGTGTTGGAGAAATAAATCATGCCTATCTATGCCTACCGTTGCAGCTCTTGTGGTTTCGAAGACGACTATCTGCAAAAGGTTTCCTCGCCCCCGCTGACCGATTGTCCGAAGTGCGGCACCGCGGCGTTCTCTAAGAAACTTACCGCGGCCGGTTTCCAGCTCAAAGGCT
>CAZILI010000429.1:0-3672 GCA_964539965.1 uncultured Burkholderiales bacterium
AGGCGAGTTTGCTCAAGAGTCTGGCTGCCACCCTAGGCCTATTGCAACGCGATCCCGAGGTGTACTTCCGCAGCGCTGCGGGGCAGTCCGGCGCTGCGGACGCCGCCGAGATCGAGGCGCTCATCGCCGCGCGCAACGCCGCGCGCCAGGCCAAGAATTTTGCCGAGGCCGACCGCATACGTAAGCAACTCAGCGATCAAGGCATCGCCCTTGAGGACGGGCCGAGCGGCACGACTTGGCGCAAGGCCTAGCCTGGGGGTATGGGGCATAAAGCCCGCTACAGGAGCGGGCTTTACGGATGTACTACATCGGGTATAAGGGGGTATGCCTACCCGCGGCGTGCGCCGACCGGCCTGGTTCGCGCCTCGACCTGCCGTCGACGGCCCGCGTACAGCGCAAGCGCCATCACGCCTGCCAGCATGAGGGTGGCGGTATCGGGCAGCGGTACTTCGAAGCCGGCGTCCAGCAAGGCCCCCGACAATCGGCGGGCCAGTAGGTCGTGCACTTGCGCTGTCGGATGGGTGTCGTCCCAGAACACGCGCCGATTCGGATCATTGCAAACGCTGGTCGGCTGCCCGAACGGGGTCACGCACTCGGTCGTGGTGTTGAGTCCCGGCAAGCCGAAGACCGCCGGATCGTCGATCAAGCGGGTGAACTCGCTATACAAGTCGTAGCGCACGATCTGCGCGTCGGGGAAGGCGAGTTCGAGATCTTCGAACGCACTTTCCAGCGCGGCGTTGAACGCCTGTGCATAGCCGCTGCCGAGCGCCGCGACATCCGCTCCGATATTGCGCAAGAACGGCGTCAAGCCGATGTTCGCGACGTTGGGCGCGAGGACGTTACGCGCGCCGGCACCCAGCAAGGCCCCCACGCTCTGCGCGATGTTGGCCACACCGTCCGCTATGACGCTCTCGAGGCCGACACCCGGATTGCTTGCCGGGTCGATCCACCAAAAATAATCGTTGTCGCCGCCCCAGACCACGTACAAGCCGTTCGGATCGGCGACTCCGCCGGTGTTGCCGAGATACGCATTGACCTGGGTTGAGATGCCGGGCAGTCCGAGCGCGCCAGCTTGATTCGGTCCGCCGAAGTCGGCGATGGTGCCGACTCCGGTCGTGGCACCGGCGTAGGCGAAGTTCGCCGTGCGGTCGGTCAAGTGCAGGCGCCGGGAGAGAACCTCGACCGCCACCGGGCCGTTGGAAAAGCGTCCCTGAAAGTACGGCGGACTCGCCGGAAGGATGGGAATACTGGGATCGATCGCGTGCGCGGCGCTGGTGGCGGCGAACACATTGCCCGGATCGGACAAGCTGTTGCCGAACACCACCATTTGCGAAAAGGGGATCGACCACGCGGTCGAGGAAGCGGTGATACAACCGAGTAAAGCGCAACGCAGCAGAGTGGTTCTCATCAAAGCTCCTCCTCCGAGCAGAATGTGAGATAGCTGTTGCAGGCGCGAAGTATCTACAGGTTCAGTGGGTGTGGCAAGTAGACGGAGGGACGAAGACCGCCGACTTAAGTAAACATGTGTGTCTAGGTTCCCGAGACAACAGGCTCGTCAGCCGCAGCATCGACGGGCTCCGGTCCCGGGGAACCCATGGTGCGGTTGCGACCGCGCCGCTTCGCTTCGTACAACGCCTGGTCGGCGCGGCGCACCAGCGCGGCGGGCGCCTCGCGGCCATCCCATTGCGCGACACCGGCGGAGAAGGTCTGCTGCGCCGGGGTGAGTGGGCGCAGTTGTTCGACCTTGGCGTAGGCTTCGGCCAGTTGGCAGCCCGGCAGCAGCAAACCGAACTCTTCGCCGCCGTAGCGAGCCAGCAAGTCGCCCTGCCTTAGGGCGCCGCGAAACCCCGTGGCTGCTTCCTGCAGCAGCCGATCGCCGGCGGGATGCCCGTGCTGGTCGTTGTACTTCTTGAAGAAGTCCAGATCGATGAGGGCGAGCGCTACCGGATACCTAAGCCGGCGCGACTGTTCCAACTCGCGCGCGAGCCGCTCGTCCCACGCGCGCCGATTGGCGATGCCGGTGAGGCCGTCGGTATGCGCCTCGCCGCGCAGTTGTTGCAACAGCCGAGAATTGCGCCGCAGGGTTGCCGCGGTCACCCAGGCCAGCAGCGCGACCAGCGCCAGCGCCAACGCGCCGGCGCCGGTGAAGGCATTGCGCGCGCGGCGTGCGGCGCGGTCCGCACGCTCGCTGGCTTGCGCCGCACGCGTCCCGGCGGAGCGCTCGACACTGTCGATGTGGGCGACCATGCGGGTCAGCAGGTCCATCTCTTGACCGGTCACCAAGGCATTGGCGCGCTCTTTGTCCACGCTGCCGCCGCGCCGATAAGCCGCCACGATCAAAGCATCGATCTTTAGGAATTCGCGATACGCTTGCTCGGCCGCCTGCAGTTGCGCGCGTTCCGCGCGCGCCAGATTGAACGCCTGCATCTCTTTCAAGGTGCGGTCGAACGCCGCGGCCGCGGCGAGAAAGGCGCGACGGCTGCGCGATGCTTCGGCGATCGCCGTGCCGGCGCCGCGCAGGACGTCGAATGCGTAGGCGGTCTGTCTCGCGCTCAGGTCGGCGGCACGAAACTTCAGCTGCTGCGCGGTGCGCGATAGCGCAAGTTCGGTCCTAAGGCTTTGCTGCTCGGTTTGCTCGAGGTTGATGCCGCGCCATGCGAGCACGATCGTCGCGCAGATGAGCGCTGCCACGATCAGAATCAACGCGACGGTACGAAATATCGGGTAGTTGCGTAACAACTGCACTACGGGCTCGTCCTTCGGGCGACGAACGGGTGAGCGCAGTTATAGAGGATTGAGGCGGGAAAGGGAAGAGACGGCTAGCGAAGCGCGCGAGGAGGCGACGCGCCTGCCGGCGTTTGCTATTCGGCGAAGAACTCGCGCACCTTGTTCATCCACGACTTGGCGCGTGGGTTGTGTCGCTCGTCTTGCTGATTGATCTTATCCAGCTCGCGCAACAACTCTTTCTGCCGCTCGGTGAGCTTGACCGGGGTTTCTACCACCACGCGGCAGAGCAAGTCGCCGTGGTTGTTGCTGCGCAACGCCTTGATGCCTTTGCCGCGTAGACGAAACACTTGGCCGCTCTGTGTTTCCGGCGGCACTCTGATCTTGGCGTGACCGTCGAGGGTAGGAATCTCGATCTCGCCGCCCAGCGCGGCGGTGCTGAAGCTGATCGGCATCTCGCACATGAGGTCGCTGTGGTCGCGCGTGAACACCGGATGCGCGCGCACGTGAATCACCACATAGAGGTCTCCCGGCGGCCCGCCGTTGACACCGTGCTCGCCTTCGCCCGAAAGCCGAATGCGATCGCCGTCGTCCACACCGGCCGGAATCTTGACCGACAGTGTTTTTTGCTGCTTGACCCGTCCCACTCCTTGGCAGGTCGCGCAGGGGGAACTCACGACCTTGCCGGTGCCGTGGCAGCGCGGGCAAGTTTGCTGCAGCGAGAAGAAGCCTTGCTGTACGCGCACTTCGCCCCGCCCGCTGCAGGTGGTGCAGGTCTGCGGCTGGGTGCCAGGCTTCGCTCCCGAGCCGTGGCAGGTGTCACATTCCTCCATGGTCGGGATGCGGATGCGCGTCTCGGTGCCGCGCGCAGCCTCCTCGAGGCCCACTTCGAGGTTGTAGCGCAGGTCCGCGCCGCGATAGACACTGCCGCGTCCCCCGGCGCTGCGT
>CAZILI010000430.1:0-862 GCA_964539965.1 uncultured Burkholderiales bacterium
TACCTGTCCTCTAAAACACCCTAAATCCACCCACTCGATTTCCTGATGAGCCATTTTTCGAATGGAGGAGAATCCCGCGATGTCGACTGAGCAAACCGTACAGGCACTTTGGGAGTTGCAACAGCGTGGCGACGTATTTCCGCAAGCATGGCGGGGCAAGCTGGAGCTAGGCGAGGCCTACCGCGTGCAGTTGGGCATCCTCGGGCGCAAGCTCGCGGGCGGCGAACATCAAGCGGGATGGAAGGTCGGTCTCACGGCGACCTCGATGCGCGAAACTTTCGGCAACAACGAGCCCGTGTTCGGCTACCTGTTGGAGTCGGGGCGGGTCGCGTCCGGCCACCGCTTCGCGATGGCGCAATTGCGCACACCCATGGTCGAGCACGAATTGCTCATCACGTTGGGGCAGGATTTGTCCGGCCCGAACGCGACTGCAGAGGATGCGCGGCGCGCCGTTGCCAGTGTGGCCCCCGCATTCGAGATCGTCGAGATGCGCGGCGCGGACATGCGAGTGGATCTGCCGCTCGCAATGACCGACAACGTCGCGCAGCGCGCGTTCGTTCACGCTCAGCCGATTGCGTTTTCACCTGAGTTGGATTTCGGCGCTATTCGCGCCGAAGTGCGGGTGAATGGCGAGCTAAAGGCCGACGCGCTGGGGCGAGAGGTAATCGACAATCAACTTCAAACTCTGGCCTGGCTCGCGAATACCCTGCATCGCTACGGTAGGCGGATAGGCGCTGGGCAGTGCGTTATGACGGGTTCGTTCACCAAGCCCATGCCGGTCAGCGCCGGCGACACCTTCGACACTGCTTTCGGCGGTATCGGTTCCGTGAAGGTCGGCTTTGATTGACTCGTCCGCGCCGAT
>CAZILI010000430.1:872-2293 GCA_964539965.1 uncultured Burkholderiales bacterium
TAAGCGACGGCGTAGCGCTCGACGAACGATTCGTCGAGCGCTACGCCGAGCCCCGGGCGTTCGGGGATATCGATCATTCCGTCACTGACAGTGAATCGCTCCTTTCCCAACTCGTGCAGCAGCGGATTCGCGCCGAGCGAGTATTCGAGGATGAATCCTGCCGGACTGGCAGCGGCGACGTGCATGCCGGCGGCGAACGCCAGCGCGCCGGTCCATAGATGCGGCGCCAGCTTGAGGTTGTAGGCTGAAGCCAGCGCGCCGATGCGCATGGCCTCGGTGATGCCGCCGCAGATGGCGAGATCGGGCTGAAAAATATCCGCCGCGCGTAGTTCTGCCAGATCGCGAAAATCGAAACGGTTGAATTCGCTCTCGCCGGCCGCAATGGGGATCGCGGTCGAGGCGCGCACCTCGGCCATGCCGCGCTTGTCGTCGGCGGTGACCGGCTCCTCGAACCACATGAGATTGCAGTCTTCGACCAGCCGGCAGAAGCGCTTCGCCTCGGCCACGCTGTAGGTGCCGTGCGCATCGCAGGCGATCGCGATGTCCGGCCCCAAATGGGCGCGCGCGGCGCGCACGCGCTCGGCCGCGCGCGCCGGGTCGCCGTCGATCACGCCGACCCGCATCTTTACCGCTTTGAATCCGCCGCGCGCGACGTAGCCGGCGAGCTGCTCGCCGATGCGGTCCGCGGCGGCCCATCCGCCCGAAGCGTAGGCCCGCATGCGGGCGGCCTTGCGTCCGCCAAGCAGCCGCCACACGGGCTGATCGAGCCACTTGCCCATGAGGTCCCACAACGCCATGTCGATGCCGCTGATGGCCGAGATTGCCACGCCGCGCCGGCCGAGGATCGGGAACACGCGGCCGTGATCGAGGGCGTAGTGGGCACGCACGCCGTTGTACATGAGTTCGCCGAGTCGCGTGATATCGCGGGGATCTTGACCGATCAGCAGCGGGGCGAATTTCTTTTCGATGGTCGCGACCAGCGCGCGGCTGTTCCCCTCGCTGCCGACCTCTTCCTTAGCTTCGCCATAGCCCACTAGGCCGTCGTCCGTCTCGATGCGCACCAAGACGGAGTCGAACGAGGCGACGCGACCGAAATCTCTCACGTGTTGCTGCTCGTACGGGATGGGGACGTGTAGCCAGTGGGCGTTGACGGCGCGGATCTTCATGGTGGCGGAAATCGAGCAAAATGTACGGACGGGCGACGGCTGGACGACGGCGCGAGCGGGCTCGCGCCGCAGTTCGACGTAGGATTCTACGCCGGATGATTCGCCGAGGCCACTTCACCTATCGCACATCGGTTTCCGGGCGCCTATAGTTCAGCCCAAGTGTCTCGCGGTGGGGCGCACGGATGCGGCCTAAGGAAAATCGGGCGAGTCCACTTGCGCACGCCGCCCGTTGCCGATCGGAGAATAACAATGAAA
>CAZILI010000430.1:2303-3656 GCA_964539965.1 uncultured Burkholderiales bacterium
AAACGATAACCGCTCTGGTGATGTTCCTCTTGTCGACTGCCGCCGCGGCGGAACCCTGGACCGGTGAAGAGAAACAGCTCGCCGGGCTGGCCGCCGGGCTCTACCTTGCCGACTGGGCGCAAACGCGAGATATTGCGCGGCGCCCTCGAGAGTACGTCGAAACCAATCCGTTCCTCGGAGCGCATCCTTCGCTCGGCGAGGTCAATCGGACCTTCGCGCTAGAAGGGGTGGCGCTCGGCGCGGTCGCGCTGGTCATGCCCGATGCGTGGCGCATCCACTATCTGCGAATCCTCACAAACAACCGCGCCATGCTGGTGATGAGGAATAACGCGATCGGCCTGCGTATCGCGTTCTAAGCGTGCGCTATCCCGGTAGAATGCGACGTCGTCGTCGACTTCTCTCAAGCTCAAACCACCCATGGCCGACCGGCACGAGCCGCACAGTGCGAACGTAATCCGCTACTACGACACCCATCCGATCAACGAGGATCAGATACTACGCAATTTGCGGAGCAAAGGCGTGCCGCTCGAAGGTCTGTCGGAGGAGGTATTGAAGGACTACGACCAAGACCACTACGGCGGCGTAGAGGCAAACGACTTGTTGGCGCGCGCGGCGGGACTGGGAGCGCAGCATCGCGTATTGGACGTATGCAGCGGCTTGGGTGGGCCGGCGCGCTATCTTGCGCACCGCTACGGGTGCCGCGTAGTGGGCCTGGACTTTACCGAAAGTCGTTTTCTGGCCGCGCAGCGATTGACGGCCATGACCGGCTTGCATCATTTGGTGAGCTATCGACACGGCAACGCGCTCGCCATGCCTTTCGAGGCGGGCGAGTTCGATGTCGTCATCGGTCAGGAGGCTTGGTGTCATGTGCCGGACAAGGCGCGGCTCATCGCCGAGTGCGCGCGGGTATTGAAGCCGAGCGGCGTGATCGCCTTCACCGATATTCTGCGCCTGCCCGGGCTCAGCGAGACGGAGTGGCTGCGCCTCGCCAGCGAGATGACCTATGCCGATCTAGGCAGCTTCGAGTGCTACCAAGACCTGCTGGCAAAGAACGGCTGCTCGCTGGTGAGCTGCGAGGACCTGAGTGCGCATTGGGCCGACATTCTCAAACAACGTCTGGCCATGTATCGAAGCCTAGGAAGCGACACCGTGCGGCGATTCGGACAAGCGCGTCAAGACGAGTGGGACAGCAGCTACGCGTTCTTCGTCGGCTTGTATCAAGTCGGAAAACTCGGCGGCGGGCGCTTCGTCGCGCGCAAGGCATAGTTTCGCTTGCTCGGTAGGGTGCGCCCTGCGCACCTATTGAGCCTTGCATAAAGAGCTAACAATGTCAGAACGCCAACTCGGCTTGTG
>CAZILI010000431.1:0-3637 GCA_964539965.1 uncultured Burkholderiales bacterium
CGCTGTTCCTGGGCAAGGGCAAGTGTGTCAACTGCCACAAGGGACCGCAACTCACTGGCGCCGGCACGCCGATTCTCAAAGAGATCCAAGAGGACGGCTTGGTCGAACGCATGCTGATGGGCGACGAGCGCGTCGCGCTGTACGACGACGCCTTCTACAACATCGGCGTGCGGCCCACCACCGAGGACCTGGGTGTGGGCGGCAAGGATCCGTTCGGCAACCCGCTGTCGTTCACGCGCCAGTTCTTGAACCGGCTTGCCGGCGGCAATCCGCCCGACCCGTTCGAGGTCGATCCTTGCAGCTTCGAAGTCGATCCGTGCGTACCGGTCACCGATCCCAATCATCGCGAAGCCGTCGACGGCGCGTTCAAAACCCCCGGCTTGCGCAACATCGCGCTCACCGGACCGTACTTCCACAACGGCGGCCAAGCGACGTTGGAGCAAGTCGTGGCGTTCTACAACCGCGGCGGCGACCGACGTGGGCCCAACGGCAACGACACCACCGGCTTCGGGCGCAACGCGAGCAATCTAGACGCCGACATCACAACGCTCGGTCTTACGCCGGAAGAGCAAGCGGCACTGGTGGCATTCCTGCGCAACGCGCTGACCGACGAGCGCGTGCGATGGGAGCGTGCGCCGTTCGACCATCCGCAGCTATTCGTGACTAACGGCGAGCTGGGCAACGAGCGCTTCGTGCTGTTCAACCCGTTCACCGGCGCCGCGCTGGATGACTTGCGTGTGATCAAGGCGGTGGGCGCCAACGGTCGGAGCGCAAGCCAGGGTCCGCTACGGCCGTTCGACCTCGGACTCGCGCCGTAGCGGGTCGCGCTGCTCGGCGCCGCGCCTATACTGTACTTAGTAGTAAGCTACAGGCCGCATCTAGATGCGGCCTGTAGCGATATACTCCAGGAGCGGGCAGGGCCCGCGCAGAAAGATGACGGCGCCGGCTTCGGTGCGAATGGCGCCGTGACGAGAGCCGCGCCGCGCCAGGTGATAGTCGCCGCGACGCAGAAAGATGTCCCCCACGTAGCCCTCTCCTTCCAACACCAAGCACTCCTCATCGGCGTCGTGCGCGTGCGCCGGCACGCGCGCGTTGGGCGCAAGGCGCAGCAGAAAGCTGTAGACGGTGTCATCTCGCTGCAATAGCTTGAGCTCGACCCCCGGCATCACGGCTTGCCAGCCGGCGGCGTCCGCGCGCACGGTGGTGAATGCGCTCGCCTCTTCCCGCACGCGCGCGAGCACGCGCTTGAGCAAGCCGGCCGCATCGGCAGGTGCGATCGGCGCCAGCGCGGCCAAGCACTCGCGCTCCATCGCCCGCGGCGTCTTGGCGGCCCGCGGCACGCGCTCGCTCGCGCTCATTGCGAGTCGCGCTCCGTCGCCACCGCGCCGAGGTGACGACGCAACGCCAGCAAGCCGCGGCGGATGTGGGTCTTGACGCTGCCGATCGGCAGCCGCGTGTGAGCGGCAATCTCCTCGTGCGTGTAGCTACGGAAGAACGCCAGCGCGAGCAGCTGCCGCTGCACCGAGGTCAAGCGCAGCAACGCCGCGTGCACCGCGCTGCCCCGCTCCATGGCGAGCAGCAGATCCTGCGGATCGCCGTCCGGACTCGCCATCTTGTCCAAGGTTGCTTCGGCTTCGGCACTGCCGGCGACTTCGCCTCTGCGGCGCAAGGCATCCAGCGCGCGCGTGCGCGCGATGGTGAGCAACCAAGTCAACACTCGGCCGCGGGCGGGATCGTATTGGTGGGCTTCGCGCCACACCTGCCAGTACACGTCCACGCACACCTCTTCCGCGGTGGCGCGCTCGCGCGTGATGCGCAGCGCCAGTCCGTGTACTCGCGCGACCGTGTCTTCGTAAAACGCCGCCAGCGAACGCTCGTCGCGCTGCACGATCGCGCCGATCCAGCTGCGGTAGCGCGCTTCGAGTTCGCTGTCTTCGAGACGTTTCGGCGGCTGGGTCGTGGCCGGCTGCTCCGCGGCTTTCGCCCCGGGCAGCAGTCCCTCGCAAGCTGGCATGCTGAGTGTGTATCGCACGGGAGCGCTCGAGAATAACCACGCCCCCGCTCCCGTGCTGTCGGCCGAAGATGATTTCGCTGTCGGCGCAGAGCGCGCCGGCTTGTAGTCCTACACCTACAACGACGCGCGCAGCAGATCGAGCTTGGGAAAGCGCGCGCCCAGCGCCGTGCTCGAATCCAACCCCCACCATCGCTCGATGACCGTCGCGTACAAGCTGCGAAAATCGACCGCGTAAGTGAGATTGCCCGCGCCGTCCAGTTGTCGCAAGCGTGGCGCCTCGCCGAACAGGCCGCCCGCCACCGGCCCGCCGAGGACGAAGTGCGCGCTGGCGGTCCCGTGGTCGGTGCCGTTGCTCAAGTTCTGCCTTGGCCGACGGCCGAATTCGGAGTAGGTCATGAGCAAAGTCGACTCCCACCGCCCCGCCTCGCTGAGGGCGGCGCGAAAGGCCGCGATAGCCTCCGCCAATTCGCGCAGCAGCCGCGCATGCTGATTGGCCTGGCCGCTGTGGGTATCGAAGCCGTTGTGCGACACCTTGATCGCCGCCACCCCGGCTCGCCCGGCGATCAGCTGAGCGGCCGTCTTGAGGGCACCGCCCAGCGCATGCGCCGGGAACTCGGTCGAAAAGGCATAGCTTGTCTGCAAGCGCGCAGCCGCCGCGGCGATATCGGATTCGACCTTGAGGATGTGCTCCAGCGCCGGATTGGTCGAAGCGCCACGCTCTTTCGCCAGGCGCGCTTGGCGCGCGAACTCAGCGGGGTTTTGCAACGCAATCGCGCGCACGCCCTGGCCGGCGAGCGGCCCCAGCTCGGCGCTGCCGACCACGATGCCGTCGGCGGCGAACTGACTCGGCGCGGGGCGCTCGAAAAACAACCGAGCGAGCCAGCCTTCCGGCAGATATTCCTCGCTTTGCGAAGCGGTGTCCCAGATTTCGATCGAGCGGAAATGCGACAAATTCGGCCTCGCGTAGCCGACCCCTTGAACGATCGCGCATTGCCGGTCGCGCCACAGCGGCAGCAAGGGCTCGAGCGCGGGATGCAGCCCGACGCGCTCGGAAAGCTGAATCACGCGATCGCGCGCTATGGCAAGGCCCGGCCGCAGCGCGTAGTACTCGGCGTCGGCGTACGGAACCACGGTATTGAGTCCGTCGTTGCCGCCTTTAAGCTCGAGCAGCACCAAGGTGCGCTCGTACTGAGCTGCGCGATCCTGAGCACCGAGCGCCGGCGCGAGCCAAGCGGCGAGCGCTCCGCCCGCCGCGCCCAAGAAGGTTCGCCGCTGCATGTTCACCCTCCTATTTGAGTTGATATACCGGATCGCTCACCACTTGACGCACCAGATCGAGAGACAGCTCGCGCGCGGCGATCGACCGCACCGGCAGCGCCGCCAGCGCCAGTCGAGACACCTCCTGCGCATTCGCGCCGTCGTCGGCGAAACGACTGCGCCAGCGCTCCAGATCAAAGCGGATCGCCTCACTGTCTTGCCGCATCGCCCCGGGCTCGCCGCCGATAATCGTGCGGGGGCGCTCTTCGGCGCGAAACAGCCGCGCCAAGAACTGCTTGCGCGCGAGCAGCGAGTCGCTGTTTATCCACGCATCGCCGCCCGGCCAGCCCTTGACGTTGGGCGGCG
>CAZILI010000432.1:0-3630 GCA_964539965.1 uncultured Burkholderiales bacterium
CGTTCAACAGCGCGGCAAAATCGAAGCGCATTGACTTGTCGACGCCAGACGCTAACATCGGCGCATCGCCCTCTGCTCGGATCGAGCAAGTGTACCGCAGCGAACATGAAGATCGCGCTCGTCACGCCGGCCAAACCCGGCTCCAGAAACGGCAACCGCAACACGGCGCTGCGCTGGGCGAGCATGCTGCGCCGCCTCGGCCATCGAGTGAGAGTGCAAACCGAATGGGGCCAAGCGCCCGCGGACGCCATGCTCGCTTTGCATGCGCGCAGGAGCCACGCGTCGATCGAGCGCTTCGCGGCGCGATATCCCGCGCGGCAGCTGGTCCTCGCCTTGACCGGCACCGACTTGTATGGCGACATCCGGTTCGACCCCGCCGCGCAAGCGTCGTTGCGGCTCGCCTCCGATCTGGTGGTGTTGCAGTCCGAAGGGCTGCGCGAGCTTGCCGCCGAGCATCGCGCCAAGGCGCGCGTGGTGTATCAGTCGGCGCCGTCGATACGCCGGCGTCCGCCGCTGCGCACGGTGTTCGAAGTGCTGGTCGTGGGGCATTTGCGCGAAGTGAAAGATCCGTTTCGCGCGGCGCTCGCTTTGCGCCAAGTACCGCCCGACTCGCGCATTCGAGTACGGCAATTCGGCAGCGCGCTCGACGCCGAGCACGCACGGCAGGCCCGCAAGCTGGAACGCGAGCAACCGCGCTATCGCTGGCTCGGCGAGCGAGCGCATTGGCAGGTGCGCAAGTCCTTGGCGCGCGCGGCGCTCATGGTGATCAGCTCACGCACCGAAGGGGGCGCCAACGTCATCGCGGAAGCGATCGCGGCGGGATGCCCGATTATCGCCTCGCGCATGTCCGGCAATATCGGCATGCTCGGGCACGATTACGCCGGCTACTACCCGGTCGGCGATGAGCGGGCATTGGCGCGGCTGCTGCGCCGGGCGGAAATCGACCCGCCTTTCTACCGAAGACTCAAGCAGCAGTGCGCAGCGCGCCGCGCGCTGTTCTCACCGAGCGCCGAGCGCGCGGCATTGGCACGCCTGTTTCCGCCGCCGCGAAGCGGCCGTTAGGCAAGCTCGACGACGACCGGCTCCAGCGCCTCGGACCGCTCTGCCACCGCACCGACGATCGCCGCGCCGGTATAGCCTGCTGCTCGCAAGCTCGCGATACACTCCGCCGCCCGTTCGCGCGGCACGCCCGCCAGCAGCCCGCCGGCGGTCTGAGGATCGAACAGCAGAGGAAAGGCCGGGTGCTTGGCGGCGTCGTCCAAATTGCGGATGGCGCGCCGCAGGCGAACGTTTTGCGGCTGCAGCGAAGAAAAAATCCCCTCAGCGATGCACTCCAGCGCACCGTCGAGTGCCGGCACGTCGGCGAGCGTCACGCTCACGTCGACCTCGCTCGCTCGCACCATCTCGGCCAAATGCCCGAGTAGCCCGAAGCCGGTCACATCGGTGGCGGCGTGCGCGCCGTGCTCGCGCAAGATCTCACCGGCGCGGCGATTCGACAACTGCATTTGCGCGAGCGCAGCCATCACCCAGCGCGCCTTGGCCCGCCCGCGCATGTGTGCCGCGAGCAAAGTGCCGGTGCCCAGCGGCTTGCTGAGCACTAGGCGATCCCCGGCTTGCAATCCTGCCTTGCGCAGCAAGCGCTCGCGCGTGGCTAAGCCGTTGACGGCGAATCCCAACGCCAACTCCGCGCCTTCGCTGGTGTGTCCGCCCACCAAGCTGCAGGCGGCGGCGCGCAACACCTCGTTGGCGCCTTGCATGAGCGCCGATAGATCGGCCTCGACCTTGGCTTCCAAGCCGTAGGGAATGGTCGCGATGGCCAACGCGCTCTGCGGTTCCGCGCCCATGGCGTAGATGTCGCCGAGCGCATGGTTGGCGGCGATCTTGCCGAACGTATAGGGGTCGTCGATGATCGCGCGGAAGTAGTCCACCGTCTGCACCGACAGGCGCTCGCCGCCGGTGTCCACCACCGCGGCGTCGTCCGGCGCGTCGAGTCCGACCACCACATCGGTGCGCGGAGCGGGCTCGATGCCGGCGAGCGCGCGGCTCAACACCGTGGCGCCGATCTTGGCGCCGCAACCGCCGCAGCGCATGGCGATGGCGGAGATCTCCTTGATGGCGTTGCGATCGGCCACGCCTGTGAGCGCCGGGCCTTCGGCCTGCGGCATCGCCGGCAGCGCGTTGAACTTCGCCATGAATTTGCGATCGATGTGATCTTTCCAGCGCCACGCCCAGGCGCCCTCGAAACAGATGCCGTTGCGCGCGCCGACCGCGTAGCGATCGCCGGTGGAAACGAGATACAGCGCCTCGCGCTGCGGGCGGTAGCGCGACAAAGCGCGCCCAGCGATCGCGTTGCGTAGGTTCTCGCCCAGAGTGCGCGATTGTCGCACCGAGTAGACGCCGGACTTGGGCAGTGCATAGCCGCGCATCGAAGCCACGTCTCCGGCGGCGAATACATGCTCGTGAGAGAGCGAGCGCAACGTGTCGTCCACCGCGATGAAGCCTTGTTCGTCGAGCGCAAGTCCGGTCGAGCGCAACCAAGGCGCCGCGGCGGCCTGCGTGGTCCAAAAGATCGCGTCGCAGGCGGCCGCTTCCTTGCCTTCGAGCGCGAGTCGGCCGCTGTCGATGCCCGTCACGCGTGCGCGTGTATGAATGCGGATACCGCGCTCGGCGGCGATGCGCTCGAGCTTGGCGCGCGCCCGCGCGGGGAGCGCCGGCACGATCGTCTGGGCGGCGGTGAAAATTGTAAACGAGAGGCCGGCCGGGTCGCCGCCCGCGGCCGCCACGTCTGCACGCAACCGCCGATGCAAACACAACGCCAATTCCACTCCCGCCGCGCCGCCGCCGACCACGGCGATGTGCGCTCCCCCGCGTTGCCTCAAGATGCGGCTGCGCGCGCGGTCGAGCCGGGCGAGGAAGCCGTCGATCGGCTTCACCGGAATGGCGTGCTCGGCCACGCCCGGCAAGTCGGCAGCGCTGGGCGTGGAGCCGATATCGATGGAGAGCAGATCGTAGCCGACCGCCGGCCGGTTCTCGCAAAGCACGCGCCGCTCGGTGAGATCCAAACCGATCGCTTCGCTTTGGTACAGCCTCGCACCGGCGAAGACACTGAGCGGGCCGGTATCGATGTGCGTGTCGTCGAACGCGTAGTGCCCCGCCACCATACCGGGCAACATGCCGGAGTATGGCGTGTGCACCTGCCGCGTGATCAAGGTGAGGCGCACGCCGGGCACCGGTCGCATGCCGAAGGCGCGCAGCACGCCGACGTGCGCGTGACCCGCGCCCAACAGGACGATGTCTTTTACGACCGGTGAGGCGTTGCGCATGACAGGTGCCGTTGCGGGCACGACCCTTGAGGGCGTACTCTCCGACCTACGCCATCAACGCCTTGTAGCGTATGCGGTGCGGCTGCTGCGCGTCCTCGCCCAGGCGCCGGCGGCGGTCTTCGAGATAGTCGGCATAGTTACCCTCGAACCATACGACTTGGCTGTCGCCCTCGAAGGCGAGGATGTGGGTCGCGATGCGGTCCAAGAACCAGCGATCGTGCGAGATCACCACCGCGCAGCCGGGAAAATCCAGCAGCGCTTGCTCGAGCGCGCGCAACGTCTCGACGTCGAGATCGTTGGTCGGCTC
>CAZILI010000433.1:0-3623 GCA_964539965.1 uncultured Burkholderiales bacterium
TCTGGGTTAGATAAAGGCGCGCGCGCAATCTCTAAGGGGAAACCTTGCGAGAAACTGGCTACGCGTTCGTAAGTTGCAGCGATGCCGCCGCGAGTTCTCGTACTGCTCGCGGCGAACGGCCTAGCCGAATGGCGGCTTGACGATGGCAAGCCGCGGTCGCGCCCTACTGCGCGCGCAACCGCAGGCTCGAAGATCGGGTTATCGGCGGCGGACGCCGCCTAGCGTGGATACTAAGGTTGCGGGCCTAGGCCGGAGAGAAGACGAGATTGAGGACGGCGAGCCTGTGCGGCCCGCGCTCCACGATCTTTATGACCGGGATCGACCAGCCTTCCTCGCTGCTCAAGATGCGCTTGGCTTTGCGCGGCGCGTTGTACGGCGCGGCGCGGTAGATCGCCGCATTGATCTCTTCGGGCAGGTAGGCTTGATTGGTGAGAAACGCCCGGTCGGCGACGTGCGCCTTGAAGTGGATGTGGGTCGGGCGCGTGACGTAGTAGCCCGGATAGATGGTGCGGAATTCGGCGATGCCGTCTTTATCGGTGCGCAGCGCACCGCGGCAAAAGCGTTCCGCGTTGTCCGGCTGCGCATGGCGCGCGCTCACGTCGGGGCTGTCTGCTTCTAGGCTGTAGCCGGAGTAGATGCCCATCGCGTCACAGTGCCAGATGTCGATCACCGCGTCGGCGAGCGGCGCACAAGTCTTCGCGTCGACCGCGCGCAGCGCGACTACCAGTGGAGTGCCCGGCTTGCCGGCTGCGATCTCGGCGCTATTCGGGTTGGTGCAGTAGAAAAACGGTCCCTCGAACGAGTCGGCGATCATGTCGCAGCGGTTCGAGCTGTCGAAGTCCGCCACGGTGGAGAGGCGATTGCCTTCGGCTGAGCGCGGCACCTTGGAATTGTCGCAACTCAAGTTGCCCGATAGAAGAGCAGTCTTCGCTACCGCGCGATTGGGCGCACCCGAGCGGTCGGTCTTTACCGCCAGCCCGCAGGCAGTCAAGCCGGCGAGGGCCGGTAGCGCGCCCAAGCGCAGGACATCGCGTCGCGAATAGGTCATGGCTCGTTTCCTTTCGTTTCCGTATCACTGCTCCCGGCTCGGAGGCAGCACGTCGACCGGCTGCTCGCCTTCGCGCACGAAGGTCCAGCTGCGCGCGCTGAACGACAGGCCGGGGAAGCCGCGGATCATGAGTTTGCTGCCATCGTCGGCGACGCGCATCGTGCAGCGATAGATCTTGCCGTCGTCGGGATCGACCAGTTGCCCGCCTTTGTAGTCGCCGTCCTTGTAGCGAAATCCCCACAGCAGCAGCATGCCGAGCACCGGTTGGTTGCGCAGCCTGCCTTCGCACTTCTCGCAGCGCTGCGCGCTCGCGTCGTCGGCGAGAACCTTCTCCACCGTGCCTTTGACTTCGTCATTCTCGGCGAACACGCGCACCACCAGGCGCGCCTCGCCCGAGCGGTCGTCGATCGAGCGCCAAATCCCCCTCGGCGACACGACATGGGCACTCGCGCTCGGCACGGCTCCCGCGAGCAAGACCGCAATCAGGAAGGCGAGCGGGTGGGACATGCTGCTACTCCTGAGCGCTGGGATTGCGCTCGGCCAGCACGTCCTGCATGCGCAGTTCGATCCATTTCTTGATCTTGGGGTGAGTGAGGATGTAGAACTTGTCCTGCGCGATGGCCTCGAACACCATGTCGGATACCTGTTCGGCCGACACCCGTCCGGATTGGACCGCGTGCCGCGCCGACGCTTCCAGCGCCAAGTCGTCGGCGCTCTTGTTCGCGCCCACATTGCGCAAACGATCGGGTCGATTGCGCTCGGCGTCCCAGATGGCGGTCGACACCCAGGCCGGGCACAGCACCGATACGCCTACCTTGGCGGCGCGGCGGCGCAGATCCTGGTATAGCGTCTCGGACAAGGTGACCACGGCGTGCTTGCTCACGTTGTAGACCGCCATGCCGGGCGGCGACAGCAACCCCGCAACCGAGGCCGTGTTGACGATGTGGCACTCGGTATTTTGCGCGAGCATCATGGGGGTAAACACGCGTACGCCGTGGATGACGCCCCATACGTTCACGCCCAGCACCCATTCCCAATCCTGTACGCTCGCCTCCCAAGTCGTGCGATTGCTTGCGACCCCGGCATTGTTGAACAGCAGGTGCGCCGCGCCGAAGCGCTCCTGCGTCCGGCGCGCCAGCGCTTCCACGTCCTCACCCTTGGAGACGTCCGTGCGCACCGCCAGAGTCGGCGCACCGGCCTGCTTGAGTTCGGTCTCGATGCGTTCGAGCGCGTCTTGCTGTACGTCGGCCAGCACCACACTCATACCCTCGCGTGCGGCGCGGCGCGCGAACTCGCGCCCGAATCCGCTGCCCGCCCCGGTGACGACGGCGACTTTGTGTTTGAGATCCTTCATGAAAACCGCGCACGAAAAGTCAGCGATGAGTGTAATCGTCTGTCCCGGGGAAATCTATGCTATGTTCGGCTCGATTTGGGACTAAGGAGGAGAGATCATGAATCCACGTTGGAAAGTCCGCCCCGAAGGTTCGACTTGGGGCGACTTCGGCCCCGACGATCAACTCGGGCGCTTGAACTTGATTACGCCACAAAAAGTGAAGCAAGGGGTGAGCGAAGTTCAACAAGGGCTCGCCTTTTGCCTGAGCATGCCGCTCGACTATCCCGGCGGCAACGTTGTTAACGCGCGCCGTCATCCACCCGCGTTGAGCCCCACCACCGAGAACGGCAAACCGTGGATGAACTTCCCCGCCGATCTGGTCGATCCGGGCAGCATCACGCTCATCTCCGACGATCAAGTGACCATGTGCTTGCAGTATTCCACGCAATGGGACTCGTTCGCTCACGTCGGCAGCTACTTCGATGCCGACGGCGACGGGGTGCCGGAGAAGCGCTACTACAACGGCTACCAAGCCAACACCCACGTGCGCGGGCCGCTCGACTATCAGGGCAAGCTCGAGCACAAGTGTGACCCGCCGTTCGGCGCGCTGGCGCTGGGGGTCGAGAACATGGCGGTCAAGTGCATCCAGACGCGCGGCGTGATGGTCGATTTGCACGCGCACTATGGCGACCGCAAGGAGGCGGTAGGCTACGACGCGCTTATGCGCATCCTGGAGCAGGACAAGGTGGAGGTCGAGGCCGGCGATATCTTGCTGCTGCACACGGGCTGGACGGCGCTCATGCTGGCGATGAACAAGAGTCCAAACACCGAGGTGCTCAACAATTCCTCGGCCGGCCTCGACGGCGCGGACGACAAATTGCTGCAATGGATCACCGACTCGGGGGTCGCGGCACTGTGCGCCGACAACTACGCGGTCGAATTCTGGCCACCGCGCCGCAAAGAGGGCGGCCCCCGCGTGCGCTTGCCGTTGCACCATCACTGCTTGTTCAAGCTCGGCGTGCCGTTAGGTGAAATCTGGTGGCTGCGAGAGCTTGCGACCTGGCTGCGCGCCAATCGGCGCAACCGCTGCCTGTTGACCGCCCCGCCGCTGAGGCTTCCCGGCGCAGTCGGGTCGCCGGCCACACCCGTTGCAACCGTCTGACGCCCGGCGGACGGCTTAAGCTTGGATTAAGGGGGATGTGATAGCATCTTGCCCGCGCCAAGCGGCCGTCGCGACAGGGC
>CAZILI010000434.1:0-3621 GCA_964539965.1 uncultured Burkholderiales bacterium
GCGTCGAGCCGGGCGGCGCAGTACGAGCCATTGCAAGTGATCTCTCAGCCGCTCGATGTCCTCTGCCAGCATCTTCTCGGCATGGCAACGCATCGGCCGCACACTCCCGACGAGGCATTTACCCTGGTCGGGCGCGCCTATCCGTATCGCGATCTCGCGCGGGGTGAATTCGACGCCGTGCTCGACATGTTGGCAGAAGGATTTCACACGCGCCGCGGTCGGCGCGCCACCTACTTGCATCGCGACGCCATCAACGGCGAGGTGCGCGCGCGGCGCGGCGCCGCGCTGGTGAGCGTCACCTCGGGCGGCACGATCCCGGAGCTGGCCGACTACAGTGTCGTGCTGGAGCCGCAATCGCAACCGATCGGCTCGGTGCACGAAGACTTTGCCATCGAGAGTTTGGCCGGCGACGTGTTTCAGTTGGGCAATCACTCCTACCGCATCCTGCGCGTGGAGCGCGGACTGGTGCGCGTGGAAGACGCGCAAGGCGTGCCGCCCACCATCCCGTTCTGGCTGGGCGAGGCGCCTGCGCGCAGCGCCGAGCTGTCGTTCGGTGTGTCTCGCCTGCGCGAAGACCTGAATCGGCGACTGGAAAGCGAGTCGACCGAGCAAGCGGCCCATGCGCTGGGCGCGGCGCTGGGTATGTCCGCAGCGGGCGCCGAGCAACTGGTCGGCTATCTCGCCGTGGCGCGCGCGGCTTTGGGCACCCTGCCGACGCAGGACAGCGTTTTTTTGGAGCGCTTCTTCGACGAAACCGGCGCCATGCATCTGGTGATTCACTCGCCGTACGGCGGGCGTATCAATCGCGCCTGGGGGTTGGCGTTGCGCAAGCGTTTCTGCCGCAAGTTCAATTTCGAATTGCAGGCCGCCGCCACCGAGGACGCCATCATCCTGTCTTTGTCCACCAGCCACAGCTTTCCGCTCGAAGAGGTAGCGCGCTATCTGCGCTCGGCGAGCGTGCGCGAAGTGCTGGTGCAAGCGCTGCTGGCCGCGCCGATGTTCACCGCGCGCTGGCGCTGGAATGCGACCGTCGCGCTCGCGGTGCCGCGCTTTCGCGGCGGCGCCAAGGTGCCGCCGCAGCTGCAGCGCATGGACGCCGAGGACTTGATCGCCGCAGTATTCCCCGATCAGATCGCTTGCGCCGAGAATCTGGTGGGCGATCGCGAGATCCCGGATCATCCGCTGGTGACGCAGACCATCGCCGATTGCTTGCACGAGGCGATGGACATCGACGGCTTGGAGCGCTTGCTCAAGCGGATTGAGTCGGGCGCCGTACGCGTGATCGCCAAGGACCTGGTCGAGCCCTCGCCGCTCACACAAGAGATTCTCTCGGCCAAGCCGTATGCGTTCTTGGATGATGCACCGCTGGAGGAGCGCCGCACCCAAGCCGTGATGAGCCGGCGCTGGCTCGACACGCAGAGCGCGAGTGACTTGGGCAAGCTCGACGCCGCGGCGATCGAGCGCGTGCGCGAGGAGGTGTGGCCCGAGGCGAGCAACCCCGACGAGTTGCACGATGCGCTCCTCACCCTCGGCTTTTTGACCCCGGCGGAGGCCGCCCGCTATCCCGAGTGGAACCTGTGGCGGGACGCGCTTGTGGCCGCCGGGCGCGCGACCTGTGTACCGCGCGCCCCGGGTTTGCTATGGATCGCCGCCGAGCGCTGGCCGCAGTTCGAGGCCGTGCTCGCGCAAGCGCGCTGCGAGCCCCCGGTGACGCTGCCCGCCCCACTGCGTGAACGCGTCTGGACTCGCGAGGCCGCGCTCATCGAGATCGTGCGTTCCCGGCTCGAGTGCTCGGGGCCGATCGAAGCGCAGGAGCTAGCGCGTCCGCTCGAGGTTCCGCTGAGCGATATCGATCTGGCGCTGCTTGCTTTGGAAGCCGAGGGATTCGTGCTGCGCGGCAGCTTTAGTCCCGACGCCACGCGGACGCAATGGTGCGAGCGTCGCTTGCTGCAGCGCGTGCACCGCTACACCTTGACGCGGCTGCGGCAGGAGATCGAGCCGGTCGAGTTGCGCGATTTCATGCGCTTTCTGCTGCAGTGGCAGCGCGTGGGTCCGCATCGCGCCGAGGGGCCCGACGCGCTCGCCGCGGTGTTGTCCCAGCTCGAGGGCTTCGAGGCGCCGGCGGCGGCCTGGGAAGGCGAACTGTTGCCTGCGCGCGTGGCGCAATACGATCCCGCCTGGCTGGATGAATTGAGTGCCGCCGGGCGGGTCGCCTGGATGCGCTTGAGCGCGCCCAAGCTCGCGCCGGACAGCGAGCGCAGCCTCGCGCCGGTGCGCAACACGCCGATCGCTTTGCTCGCACGACGTCATCTCGCGCTGTGGAAACGACTTACTCGCCCGGCACCGGAGGATAAGATTGGCGCGCGGGCGCGCAAGGTCGCCGTGTGTCTCGCCGACCACGGCGCGCTGTTCTTTCACGAGATCGTGGAAGCGAGCGGTCTCATCAAGAGCGAAGTCGAAGACGCGCTCGGCGAGTTGGTGGCGCACGGCGCGGTGAGTTCCGATAGCTTCGGTGGGCTGCGCGCGCTGCTGCTGCCTTCCGATCGTCGGCGTCCGCTTGCCGGTTACGGACGCCGACGGCGCGCCGCGTTGTTGGGCATTGAGGATGCCGGTCGCTGGGCCTTGTTGCGCCGCGGGCCGGCGCGCGAAGCGGACTTTGAAGAGACGGTCGAAGTGGTAGAGCACGTAGCCTGGACGCTACTGCGCCGCTACGGCGTCGTGTTTTGGCGTTTGCTGGCGCGCGAGGCCGATTGGCTGCCGCCCTGGCGCGAATTGCTGCGCTGCTATCGCCGCTTGGAGGCGCGCGGCGAAATCCGCGGCGGGCGCTTCGTCGCCGGCATGACCGGCGAGCAATTCGCGCTGGCCGAGGCGATCGGCTCGCTGCGCGGCGTGCGCCGGCAAGCCGGCGGTGGACAGATGATTTCGCTGAGCGGGGCCGATCCGCTCAACTTGATCGGTGTCGTGCTTCCCGGCGTAAAGCTACCGGCCCTGCCGACCAATCGTGTGCTGTACCGCGACGGCGTGCCCATTGCCGTGCTGATTGCGGCCCAAGTGCAATTCCTGCAAGAGTTGGATCCGCCTGCGCAATGGCAAGCGCGCAATGCGCTGCTGCGCGCGCCGATCGCCGAGTCCATCGCGCAGTAAGCGAATCCGGTTGCGTGGGTGCGCAGATGAGTAGCGCAGCAATGAGCAGCGTAGCGCCGGCGAGCAAACGTTCATCGATTTTCGGGGTTGCTGCACACCGCTTCCACGTTGTTACCTTCCGGATCGAGCAGGAAGGCTGCGTAGTACGTGGGGCTGTAGTCGGCGCGGATACCCGGCGCGCCGTTGTCGCGCCCGCCGGCCTTGAGCCCTGCCTTGTGGAACGCATCGACCGCCGCTCGCGTCGGAGCGAGGAACGCAATGTGCGCGTTGGAGGCCGATTCGCTGCGATACAGCCATAGCGCAGGGGCGTCCTTTGGCCCCAGCCCGGCATAGGTTTTTTCGTGCGCGCAGACGATATGCCCGAGCCCGGCAAGCGCACTCCGGTAGAACTTGACGCTCGCTTCTAGATTGCTGACCTTCAGACCGATATGATCGAACATGATGCCCTCCGTTGTGTGAGGGCATCATCTTAGGAGC
>CAZILI010000435.1:0-3617 GCA_964539965.1 uncultured Burkholderiales bacterium
GGATCGTAACGCCAGCGATCGCGCACCGCGTAGTACAGCTTGACGGCTCTTTCGCGATCGGAGCGCGCGCCGGCGACGGTTTGCTCGGCGAATGCGCGCACATCCGGCTTGTCGTAATCGAAAAACGGCGTGCTCGCAAGATAGGCGGCACCCGGTTCGGGCGCGGCGGGAGGTGGCGTGTGAATCATGGACCGACAGCTCGTTGTAGTTGTCAGGGCGCTAGTTTACCTCTATGCGTGAGAGTACATCTTGCGGCCGGCCACAGACAGCCGGGCCGTTAAGACGCTGCCCGATTCCGACTCGGTGATATAGAGCGTCTTGTTGTCCGGTCCGCCGTAGGCCATGTTGGTCATCGCGTCGCCGCGGCACGATTCGATGCGATATAGCGGCTCGCCTTTCGCGCTGAACAGCCACACGCAACCCATGCCCACGTGCGCGACCGCCAAGTTGCCGGCCTCGTCGAGCGCGATGCCGTCCGGCCCTACCCCGCCGGACAGCTGCACCTGAATGCCGACCTTGGTGACACCGCCGTCGCTGGTGAGCGGCACGCGCCATACGCAATTGCCGCGCGTTGCGGCGACGAACAGTATCGTCTCGCTCAAATTGAGCACGATCCCGTTCGGACTCGGCACGTTGTCGAGCAAGCAGGTGAGTCTGCCCTCGGCGGAGAGTCGAAACACACGGCCCGAGGGATCGTGCATGCCGGTCTGGCCTTGATCGGTGAAATAGATGTCGCCGTTACTGGCGAACACGAGATCGTTGAGGCCCTTGAACGATTCACTATGGATGCGCAGCAAGTGCGGTGTAACCTTGCCGGTGGCGGGATCGAGCTGCATCAGACCATTGCGGTAGTCGGTGATGAAGATGCGTCCGTCCTTGTGAATCTTCAGTCCGTTGGGTTCGCCGTCGTACTGCGCGACTACCGTGAAGTCACCCTGCGGCGAGATGCGGAGGATGCGCCCGTAGGGAATGTCGACGATATAGAGATTGCCCGCTCGATCGAACGACGGACCTTCGATAAAGCACGAAACCTCTTGCCCCGGGCGGTTAGCGCGCGCCCAAGAAGTCGGGCGGTCGCGCACGCGCAACCGCTCGGGAACGGTGGCGAACACTTCAGTCGGCAATACTTGCGGCGGTGCGAACATCGATGCGTTTCTCCCCTTTGAAGAAGAGTTCCCGGCGCGGGCGTGGTAATCTTACGCCAACCCACGCGCGGCGATCCGTTCATGCAGCTTTCCGTGAGCCACGGCGGCAGTCTCTACTACGAAACCATCGACCTCACCCCGCCGTGGCGCAAACCCGCGCCGACAGTCTTGTTCTGCCAGGGCGTGGGGACCAACTGCGAGATCTGGACCGGTTGGCTCAAGCACTTGGTGCCACATTTTCGCATTGCGCGCTTCGACGCGCGCGGCTTCGGCCGCTCGAGCAAGATGCCCACGGCGTTCCCTTGGAGCTTCGAACTGTGGACGCAAGACATCTGCGCGGTGGCCGACGCTGTCGGCGCGCCATCTTTTCATCTGATCGCCGAAGCCATGGCGGGTGTGGTCGCCCTCCAACTCGCCGCCGGGGCGCGCGGCGATCGCGTGCTGTCGGTCACGACTTGCTCTTCGCCGTACCGCGGACGCGACCTGCCGCGCGTCGGCGACTGGAAAGCGCGCCTACGCGATGAAGGCGTGAGCGCGTGGTCCGAGCGCATGATGGAGCAGCGCTTTCACGCCGCCGCGCTGGCGCCCGACGCGCGCGCTTGGTTCGCGCAAGAGCAAGCGGCCAGCGACGCCGACACCTTGGCGGCGCTCGGCGATCTACTGCTCGAAGCAGATTTGAGCGACGCTCTCCCGCGCATCGCGGCACCGGTGTTGCTGATCGCCGCCGACAGCAGTCCTTACGTGAGCGTTGAAGTAGCGCGCTCGATGAAAGATTTGTTGAAGGACGCCTACCTTAAAGTCATCCCCAATTCGCGTCACGGCATTCCGTTCTCACACGCCGACGAATGCGCCGCCGCTTTCCTCGAATTCGCCGTGCGACGCGCGTTCATCGAGCGGCGGCAAAAGTCCAAGTAAGCGCAGTTCTCAGCCGTCGACGGGATGCGCCGGCGTCGGCAACACGAGCTGGTAGAACGCAAGATCGAGCCAGCGGCCGAACTTAAATCCCGCCTGCTTGATGGTGCCGGCATGGGCGAATCCGAGCTTCTCGTGCAGCGCGATGCTGCCCGCGTTGGCGACATCGATGCCGCCGATCACGACGTGATACTGCTGCTCGACGGCCGCTTCGATCAGACGCCGCACCAGCGCCATGCCTATCCCTTGGCCGCGATGGTCTTTGTGGACATAGACCGAGTGCTCGACGGAGTACTTGTAGGCGGGCCAGTCGCGAAACGTACCATAGCTCGCAAATCCCAATAGCTCCCCCGACTCGGCAACGGCGCCGATCACCGGAAATCGGCCCGCTTGCTTCGCCTTGAACCAGCCGATCATCGAGTCGAGGCTGCGCGGCCGGTAGTCGTACAAAGCGGTGGAGTGCACGATCGCCTCGTTGAGTATCGCTAAGATTTCTTCGGCGTGCAGATCGAAGCTACATTCAACCAATCGCATCCGGTCCTCCCTTGGCCGCTCGCCCGCGGCTCGATCGGCATTCGACAATCTCGCCATCATCGCACGGCCGGAAGGCGGGGACCAACGTGCGGCCGTACCCTTAGCGCGTTCGGCCGCGCTCGCTTTTTGCGAAGTGCCAGGGGTATGGTCGTACAGAGCGCATCCATATACGGTCTGCATCGCTCTACTCTAACTCGTATAGGCAGCGTTGCGAGTACGGATTCCTCGGCCGGAGGCGCGCTCGCCTTGCGCCTCCAAGCTCACTTGACTGAACCGCGCCGGCGCGCTAGCGTCAGCGAGCAATAGACCAAGTACAACACTCGCTGGAGGGAGAGACCATGTTCAAGGAATCGCTGGGCAAACTCACGCGCCGCGAAGCGCTATCGACCGACGAGATCGTGGAGTTCGTCGAGAACATGCGCGACGAGAAGATCAACGAGACACAGATCGCCGGCTTTCTGGTTGCGCTGCTGATGAAAGGGCCGAGCGTCGACGAGACGGCGGCGATCGCGCGCGCCATGCGCGCGAACTGCGTGCAGATCAAGCCCAATGTAAAGGGCAATCTCACCGACATGTGCGGCACCGGCGGCGGACTCACGACCTTCAACGTGAGTTCGGCCAACTCCATCGTCACGGCGGCCGCCGGCGTGCCGGTCGCTAAGCACGGCAGCCGCTCGATCTCGTCGTCTTCCGGCTCGGCCGATGCGCTGGAAGCTTTGGGCGCGCGCGTCGAGCTCACGCCCGACGAGGGACGGCGCTTGATCGAGCAAGTGGGCATCGCGTTCCTATATGCGCCGAGCTTTCATCCGCTGATGCTGAAGGTGTTTTTCCCGGAACAAGCGCTCGGCATCAAGACCATTTTCTTCACCATCATCGGCCCGCTCATCAATCCGGCCGGCGCGCCGCATCATCTGATGGGCGTGTACCGCCCCGACTTGGTGGAAATGGTGGGCGATGTGGTCGCGCAGCTGGACATGCGGCACGTGATCGTCGCGCACGGTATAGACGGTCTGGACGAAGTCTCGA
>CAZILI010000436.1:0-3613 GCA_964539965.1 uncultured Burkholderiales bacterium
TCAGGTCGCGATTCTTGGCGATTGCGCCTTCGCCTTCGAGCACTTGCACCATCACCGGCCCGGATACCATGAACTTCACCAAGTCCTTGAAAAATGGGCGCTCCTTGTGCACCGCGTAAAACGCCTCGGCCTCTTGTTGCGACAAATGGATCATCTTGGCGGCGATGATCTTCAAGCCCGCCTTCTCGAAGCGGGAGTAAATCTCGCCGATCACGTTCTTCGCCACCGCGTCGGGCTTGATGATGGAAAGGGTGCGTTCGATAGCCATGCGTATGCGCCTTGGAATCAGTATGTTATTGAAAACAAATAAGATACCACGTTCGCCGCGACGTGGCAAAGAAAGCGGGTTAGCGCGGCAGCTTGATCGAGATCGCGCCGCGCAGCTGGCCTACTGAATAGCCGATCGCCTGGTCCTTTGGATACTCGCTCGCCAGCACCGCTTTGACGTCGGCGGCGATTGCCTCCGACGGGCCATGGCAGCTCAAGCAAAGCGGCTGCACCGCGACCGCCTTCAGATAGCGGTAAGCCCGGCCTTGCGGCTCGCTTACGGTTTCGGCCAACTCGAGCTTGTTGGCCGTCTCTCCGTTGTCCAGCCGCGCCTGCAAGCGCAGCAGGCCTTCCTGTTCCCACGCGTCGGGCGAGCCGAGCAGCGGGTTGCGCACCTTCGCAGACACGCGCGTGACCTTGGCGCCGTTCTGGCGCGAAAGCTCGCCCGCCTTGTCCACGGCCACACTCTTGCAGACTTTGATCGCCGCCGCCGGTCCCCCCTCGGCCATCTCCTTCTTTAGCGCCGCGCCCAAGGTTTCCATCAACTGCTTGGCGATCGCACGTGAGCGCGCAAGCAAGGCGTCGTCGTCTTGCTGCGCGAGCGCGCCGCCGGATAGCCCCAGCAGCGCAATAACGACCGGTAGCTTTCTCATCTCATTCCTTGGGATAGCGGATGGCGACGATTTCGAGCTCGGTGTCGCCGGCCGGCCGGCGCCAGGTTACCACCTCGCCGACTTGGGCGCCGATCATCGCCTGCGCCAGAGGCGACAGCCAACTCACTTTGCCGTGTGTCACGTCCGCCTCGTCTTCACCGACGATCGAGAACTCGTGCTGCTTGCCGTCGGCCTCCCGCACGATGACGATGGCGCCGAAGTGCGCCTCGTCGGCCGGCTGACTGCCGAGATCGACCAGAATAGCCCGCTCCAAGCGCCCTTGAAAATAGGCGATGTCACGCTCCATTTCGCGCTTGCGACGCTGCAGCAGCGCGTCGTCGAGGCCGAGTTTGCTCGCTTCCGCATGCTGCGCCAGCAACGCATCGTAGCGCTCGCGCAGGCTCGCGAGGCCTTGCCGCGTGACGTAGTTCGGATGCGGGCTCTGCGGACGATCGGGGATTTCGTCTTCGGGCAGATTTCCGTCCTGCTCTTTCACGAAAGCGCGACTCACTTGGATTCCAAATCGGTAGTTGGGTTCACGCAGTATGTTCCGCACGCCGTCGGCTCGCAAGCCCCACGCCTGGCGGCGCGCAATCGCGCGCCTTGCAAGTAGACATACTCCCCTCCAGTATATAGGCTATAGCCCTTTCTACATGCGTGCTTGCTCGGCATACTAAACCGAGTACCGCCTACCCTTGCGGTCGCCACTCGACTTCGACCGCGGCCTCGTCCGCTTGCGCGCGAAACTCATAGTCGACGCCGATGCCCGCCGCCCACACCAATCGATCGTCGCAAAACAACAGCGGCAAGCGGTGGCGGCGCCAATGCGGCACGTCTTGCTCTTGCAGCAAATTCTTCAACGTGCGCCGTGGGCGATTCGCCTGTAGGCGCAAGCGCTCGCCCCCCACGCGCAGGCGCAAGGTAGTCACCCCGGATCGCAGCCGCTCGAGCGACAAGCCGTGGCCTCGGCACGGCGTGAAGGTGACGCACCCGGCTGCGCCGGGCAAGGTGAGCGACGCCTCGCCCCGCCAAGGCGTCATCACCGCCGAGGCGCCGAGCGCCTCGCCCTCGCGCTCCAGATGGACCCGATTCTTATGGCAGCGCAGCGCGTAGCCGCCGAAGCGCACTTCGGTAAGCGCGTCGGGTCGAACGTGCGCGAGCTGCGACATGATCTGCTCCAACTGATCGCTGTCGGGTAAGGGGGCGCCTTGCGACTCGCAATAGGCGCGCAGCGCGTTCTTCGCCCGCGCCGGGCTGAGCGCGCGCAGCTTGCCCGCGTCGAGTGTTCCCTCTTGCGCAACATCGGCGAGGTCGATGGCGGCCAGTTCTTCGAGCAGCTGTGCGGCTTCGGCGCAATGCCGTGCGCTGCGCGCGAATGTCGTGCGATAGCCGACAAAGCGCTCGCCCAAGCGCGGCAGCACTTCATGGCGCAGATAGTTGCGGTCGAAGCGCAGCGAAGCGTTCGACTCGTCTTCGATCCAGGTGAGGTTGCGCGCCCGCGCATAGGCCTGCAGCAGAGCGCGCGGCGCATCGAGGAACGGGCGAATGAGGGAGGGCCGTCCTGCCGCGGCGCGACTGACCATCGGCATCGCCGCCAAGCCCTTCACGCCGGCGCCGCGCAGCAGTTGCAGCAGCACGGTCTCGGCTTGGTCGTCCGCATGGTGCGCGAGCGCGACATAGTCGGCCGCCAAGCCGTGCAACACCGCGTATCGCGCGCGACGCGCGGCCGCCTCCACACCCAAGCGCGATCGGCTACCGACGCTCACCCGCTCGATTGTGCACGCCACGCTCTCACGCCGGCACAACGCCGCGCAGAATTCGCTCCAGGCTCCGGCGTTCGCGCTCAGTTGATGATTCACGTGCACGGCCGCAAGCTCGATGCCGAGCTCCCCGCGCAGCCGGCACAACACGTCGAGCAAGGCCACCGAGTCCAGGCCGCCGCTCAGCGCGAGGCAGACTCGATCATTCGGCTTGAGGTATCGCTTGAGGAGGCGCTCGCTGCCGGCAAGCAGCGAGTCGGGGTCAAGCCTCTTTGAACTTCCCATACCCCATGAGCCGTTCTTGGCGATGCCGCAACAGCTCGTCGATCTTATATTCCTGCAGCTGCTTCAAGGTCTCGCGCAGCGCTTTCTTGAGATTCTGCACCGCCAGCGCCGGATCGCGATGCGCGCCGCCCAGCGGCTCGTTCACCACTTTGTCGACCAGGCCGAGCGACTTCAGCCGCGGCGCGGTGATTCCCAGCGCCTCGGCCGCGTCGGCGGCCTTCTCTTGGCTCTTCCACAGAATCGCCGCGCAGCCCTCGGGCGAGATCACCGAGTAGGTCGCGTACTGCAGCATCAACACCGCGTCGCCGACCCCGATGGCCAGCGCGCCGCCGGAACCGCCCTCGCCGATGATGGTACAAATGATCGGCACGCGCAGTTGCGCCAACACGAACAAGTTGCGCGCAATGGCTTCGGCCTGACCGCGCTCCTCCGCCCCGATGCCGGGATAGGCGCCAGGGGTGTCGATAAAGGTGAACAGCGGGAGGGAGAATTTCTCCGCTAGCTTCATCAAGCGCAGCGCCTTGCGATAGCCCTCCGGCCGCGGCATGCCGAAGTTGCGGTAGATCTTCTCCTTCGTGTCGCGGCCTTTCTGCTGGCCGATGATCATAACCGGCTCGCCGTTGAAGCGCGCCAGCCCGCCCACGATCG
>CAZILI010000437.1:0-3591 GCA_964539965.1 uncultured Burkholderiales bacterium
TGTCCTGGGCTTCGAACTCGGCGGAGACCACGCGCGTATTGAACTCGATGTCGCGCGCGAGATCGAACCGCTCGGTCACATGATTGATGTAACGCAGGATCTCGGGCTGAGTGCCGTAGCGCTCGGGCCAATGCCACTCTTGTTGCAAATCCTCGGAGAACGAGTACGAATACTCCATGCTCTCGACATCGCAGCGGCAGCCCGGGTAGCGATTCCAGAACCAAGTGCCGCCGACGCCGCTGCCCGCCTCGTAGACGCGCACGCGCAGGCCCTGCGAGCGCAGGCGGTGCAACGTGTAGAGCCCGCCCAGACCGGCGCCCACCACGATCACATCGAATTCACTGGTCGAACTATTCATGGCTTCACCTATTGGGCGCACCAGCCGCCGTCGATCAGGACGTCGCTGCCGGTGATGAATGCGGCTTGTTCGGAGCACAAGTATACGGCGAGCGAGGCGATTTCTTGCGGCTCGCCCCAGCGATGCATCGGCGTTTGCTGCATCAAGGCGGCGTTGCGCGCGGGATCGGCGCGCAACGGCGCGGTGAGGTCGGTCGCCACGAATCCGGGGCTGATGGCGATCACGTTGATCTTGTCCTCCACCAACTCCAGCGCCAATGCCCGCGTGAGCCCGAGCACCGCGTGCTTGGTGGCGGAATACACGCCGCGCCCGGCGGTCGACACGTGTGCCATCACGGAGGTCAAATTGATGATGCGCCCGTAGCCTCGCCCCTTCATGAGCGGCACCAGGTACTTGCACATGAGGAACACACCGGTCACGTTGGTATCGGTCACGGTGCGCCATTCCTCCATCGAGAAGTCGATGATGTTCTTGCGGATCGCCGTGCCGGCGTTGTTGATCAAGATGTGCGCGGCGCCGAAGCGCGCGCCGATTTTTTCACACAGCGCGCGCACCTGCGCCTCTTCGCGCACGTCGCAGATATAGGATTCGGCGCTCGCCCCGGCAGCGCGCACCGCGGCGAGGCTCTCGGCGAGCTTGGTTTGATCGCGGCTCACCAGGGCGAGCGAGGCGCCTGCGCCGGCAAGCTCGATGGCGATGGCGCGGCCGATGCCGCGGCTGGCGCCCGTGACGACCGCAACGCGGCCGGAAAGATCGATGGATTTCATAACGAGTAGCGAATGATGATGAGATGGAAGTCCGCCGCGTGGCCGATGCGCGGCCGTGCTGTGCGCCGGGAGATTGTTTCACCTCCGCGCGTGCTTAACAAGCGAGCCCGTGCAGCGAGCAGAGATAGCGCTTGACGATGAGGAGCAAGATCCACAGCCAGAGGAGGAACGCGAACGCGAGCAGCGGCAGGTGACGATCCAGGACGATGCGCGGCGCGAGCTTGCGGGCGAGCTTGAGCAGCGGAGCGGTGAGCGCGCGCAAGATCCGATACATGGGGTTTCGCTCCCGCCGCGCACCCAGCAGCAGGTGCAAGACGGCGCGCACAGCGAGCGCCGCGCCGGCGATCTCCAGCAGTGCTCGTAGCGCGCGTACTAGGCTGATTTCAATGGGCATTCGTGGGTCGTTGCACTATGCCGGCCGATCGCGCCGGCGGATTGATTTGCGTCAAAGTCCGGCGCGCCGTGGCGCGCTACCGTGTCGTCTGGATCGACCCCAATCAAAAAGGAGCGACGCGATGTTCAAGCATCTTCTCATCCCTACCGACGGATCGGAGTTGTCGGAGCACGCGACGCGGGCCGGCCTCGCGTTCGCGAAAGCGCTGGGTGCGCGCGTGACGGGTTTCTGCGCGATCGAGCAAAGCAAATGGTCCGAATTGGGCTACTTGCCCTTCGATACTCTGTCGCCCGGGCAGCGCAAAGAGCAAGAGCAGCAATGGGTCAAGCACAATCTCGACGCCTTCGGCGCGCTTGCCAAAGAGGCGGGCGTGCCGTGCGAGGTGACCTCGCAGTCTAGCCACTCCGCCTATGAAGGCATACTCGCCGCGGCGAAAGAAAAAGGCTGCGATTTGATCTTCATGGCCTCGCACGGACGGCGCGGCGTGGAGGGCTTGCTGCTCGGCAGTCAAACCATGAAGGTGCTGACGCATTCGAGTATCCCCGTGCTGGTCTACCGCGAAAGCGAGAAGTAGAAAGAAGTCGCCTCGCAAAGACAAAGCCCCCGAACACGGGGGCTTTGTCGCTTTCCGGTTGCGGCGGCTAGAAATCGTGATGGATGTCGCGATCCTTGGTCTCACGCAAGAACAACGTTCCGATCACGAAAGTCATGATGGCCACCACGATGGGGTACCACAGGCCGTAGTAGATGTTGCCATTCGCCGCCACCATGGCGGTCGCCAACAAGGGCAACATGCCGCCGAACCAGCCGTTGCCGATGTGATACGGCAACGACATCGAGGTGTAACGAATCCGCGTCGGGAAGAGCTCCACCAGGAACGCCGCGATGGGTCCGTACACCATGGTCACGTAGATCATCATGATGGCGAGAATCAACACCACCATCGGCTTGTTCATCCGGCTTTCGTCGGCCTCTTTCGGATAGCCGAGTTTGGCGAGCGCCTCCTTGTACTTCGCTTCGTCCCAGCCTTCGAGGGTGGTTGGGCCGATCTTGGCGACCACCGACTTGCCCTCCACCGCCGGCAGCGAATCGAACGACAGCCCCGCTTTCGTGAGGAAGTCCTTCACCTTATCGCAGTCGGCGAATTTGGTTTTCGGCGTGACGAATACGTGGAAGTTGCAATCGCTCGCTGCCACGCTGATCGGGTTTTTCTCCTGAAACTCTTGCAGCGTCGGATTCACGTAGTGAGTCAGCGCCTTGAACAGCGGGAAGTACGTGAGGGCGGCGATCAAGCAGCCCGCCATGATGATCTTCAGGCGCCCGATCTTATCGGACAGGCGGCCGAATACGACGAAGAACGGCGTGCCGATCAATAGCGCGATGCCGATCAAGACGTACGCCGTCAAGAAATGCACCTTGAGCGTGATGGTCAAGAAGAACAGTGCGTAGAACTGCCCTGTGTACCACACCACGCCCTGTCCGGCGGTGGCGCCCAGCAGCGCCAACAGGACGAACTTGTTGTTGGGATACTTGAGGAAACTATCGGTGAGCGGGGACTTCGAGCCCTTGCCCTCCGCCTTCATGCGCTGAAACACCGGCGACTCGTTGAGTTTCAGTCGGATGTAGATGGAGATGACCAGCAGGACGATCGAGACGATGAAGGGAACACGCCATCCCCAGTCTTTGAACACCGCCTCTTCCATGCCCAGCCGGCAAATGCCGATCACCAGCAAAGACAGGAAAAAGCCGATCGTCGCGGTGGTCTGAATCCAGCTCGTGTCGTAACCGCGCCGGTCATTCGGCGCGTGCTCGGCGACATAGGTCGCAGCACCACCGTACTCGCCACCCAGCGCCAAGCCTTGCAGCAGTCGCAGGCTCACCAGCAGTATCGGCGCCCCGATGCCGATGCTCGCGTAGGTCGGAAGAAAGCCGACTAAGGCGGTGGCCAGGCCCATCACCGTGATGGTGACCAAGAAGGTGTACTTTCTACCGACCAGATCGCCGATGCGGCCGAACACGAGCGCGCCGAACGGCCTGACCAAGAATCCCGCGGCGTAGGTTGCAAACGCGGA
>CAZILI010000438.1:0-3573 GCA_964539965.1 uncultured Burkholderiales bacterium
TCAAGGCCATTTGTTCGTGGGCGGGCATTTGTTGTCCGATTCGTCCATGCGCCACCATCCGTTGACGCCCATGACCGACGCCAACTTGGTGCGCGTGCTGCAGCAGCAGACGCCGCACAAGGTGGGATTGGTCGATTTCGCCACCGTGAACCGCGGCGCGCAGGCGATCGGCGCCGCCTTCGCGCAGTTGCAAGCGCAGAGCTGCCGCTACGCCATCGTGGATGCGATCGAGGATCGCCACTTGCTCGACATCGGCAGCGCTTGCGCCGGGATGCGCCTGGTAACCGGCGGCTCGGGGATCGCGCTCGGCCTACCGGAGAATTTTCGGCGTCAGGGACTGCTGGCACGCGATGTGGCGGCCGATCGGCTGCCGCGCGTGACCGGCGCAGCCGCGGTAATCGCCGGCAGTTGCTCGCAAGCGACCTTGGGCCAAATCGAGCACATGAAGCAGGCGCACCCGGGGTTGTACTTGGACGCGCTCGTGCTCGCCGACGATGCAGGCGCGGTAGAGCGCGCGATCGCGTGGGCGCGCGAGCGCCTGGCGCAGGGTCCGGTGCTGGTGTACGCCAGCGCGCCGCCGGCCGAGGTGACGCGCATCCAAGAGCGTTTGGGGCGCGAGCGCGCCGGTGCGATGATCGAGGCGGCGCTGGCGAAGATCGCGCTCGCCTTGGTGCAGTCGGGCGTGCGCAAGCTCGTCGTCGCCGGTGGCGAGACCTCCGGAGCGGTGGTGCAGGCGCTCGGCGTGCGCGGCATCCAGATCGGCGCGCAGATCGATCCCGGCGTGCCTTGGACCATGAGCATGGAAGAGCCCCGCCTGGCGCTGGCGCTCAAGTCGGGCAATTTTGGGGCGGCGGACTTTTTTTCGAAGGCGCTGGCGATGCTGCAATGACCGAGTCGCAACTGCGCGAACAGATTTGTCTGCTCGCGCGATCGATGTTCGAGCGCGGCTACACCCACGGCAGCACGGGCAATATCAGCGCCAAGGTCGAGGACGGCTGGTTGCTGACGCCGACCAACTCGTGCCTGGGTCGGTTGGATCCGGCGCGGCTCGCCAAGATGTCATGGGACGGTAAGCTGGTGGCCGGTGATGCGCCTTCCAAGGAGGCGTTTTTGCATCTGGCCATGTATGAGGAGCGCCCTGCGCTCGGCGCGGTAGTGCATCTGCACGCGAGTCATTCGGTTGCGGTGTCGGTGCTCGAAGGGCTGGACCCGCGCGACGTGCTGCCGCCGATCACGGCCTACTACGTGATGCGCGTCGGGCGTCTGCCGCTGGTGCCCTATTTCATGCCCGGCGACCCGGCGCTGGCGGGCGCGGTGCGCGAGCAAGCGAAGCGGCATCACGCTGTGCTGCTCGCCAATCACGGCCCCGTGGTGGCGGGCACCTCTCTGAGCGCGGCCGTGGACGCAGCCGAGGAATTGGAAGAAACCGCCAAAATCTTTCTCACCTTGCGCGGGGAGCGCGTGCGCTCTCTGAGCGCTGCTCAGGTCGAGGCGCTGCGCCGAGCGTTTCCCCCACCCGGCTAGCTATACCCTTGTAGGTAATGGCTTGCAAAGCCAGTGTGGATAAGGTGTAACCGGATATACTCCCCATGCACTGTCTAAGGGAGTAACAAGATGCACATCGCGTGCCTAGACCTGGAAGGGGTGCTGGTCCCCGAAATCTGGATCGAGTTCGCCGAGCGCACCGGCATCTCGGCGTTGCGCGCGACCACCCGCGACGTGCCCGACTACGATGCGCTCATGCGCCAGCGGCTGCGCCTGCTCAAGGAGCACCGCTTGGGACTGCCCGACATTCAGGCGGTGATCGCCGGCATGCGGCCGCTCGCCGGCGCGCCCGAATTCCTCGACTGGCTGCGCGAGCGCTTTCAAGTGGTGATCTTGTCCGACACTTTCTACGAGTTCGCCACCCCGCTCATGCGCCAGCTCGGTCATCCCACCTTGCTGTGCCACCGCTTGATCACCGACGCGAGCGGCTTCGTCACGGAATACCGCCTGCGTCTACCCGATCAGAAGCGCCAGGCGGTCAAGGCGTTTCACGCGCTCAACTATAGGGTCGCGGCGGCGGGCGATTCCTACAACGACACCGCCATGCTGAGCGAGGCCGACGTCGGAATCCTCTTCTGCCCGCCGCAAAACGTGATCGCCGAGTTTCCTCAATTTCCGGTCACGCGCGATTACGCCGAGCTGCGGCGCGCCTTCGAGCGCGCGCTCGAAGGGCTTTAGGGAACCTCTGAACAAGTCGGACTTATTCAGAGGTTCCCCTAGAATCTACTTCGCCGCGGCGCGGTCGAACTCGGCGAAGGTCTCCTTGGCGACGCGAAAAGCGTCCACCGCCGCCGGCACGCCGCAGTAGATCGCCACCTGCAAGAACACCTCGCGAATCTCGGTCTTGGTCAGGCCGTTGCGCAGCGCACCGCCGATGTGCATCTTGAGTTCATGCGGGCGATTGAGCGCGCACAGCATCGCCAAGTTGAGCATGCTGCGCGTCTTCTTCGGCAGCTCTTCGCGGCCCCACACCGCGCCCCAGCAATACTCCGTGACCAGCCGCTGCAGCGGCATGTTGAACTCGTCGGCCGAGGAAATGGACTTCTCTACCCATTCCGCGCCGAGCACCGACTTGCGAATCTCCAAACCACGTGCAAACAGTTCGTCGTTCATGACTCTTCTCCTCGTGTAAAAGAAAACGAAACGCTATCTACTTGGGCCAAACCGGCGCGGCGAGCGCGTCTTTGCTCGGGTAAACCGTGATCGGCACGCCCTTCTGCCATTGCACGATCAACAGGCTCGCGTTGTCCCTATGCCCGGTGGCGTCGAACTTGAGCCGCCCGTCGCCGGGAAAGAAAGCCGTCGGGCCACCGGACAAATCCATCGCGTGCAGCGCCTTCGCTACCGCTTGGCGGTCGGCCTTTCCGGCGGCTTCGAGCGCCGCCTTGAAGATTAGGATATCGCCGTAGGTGGTGACGAAGTGCTGGGTCGGCCAAGGCTCGGTGGTCTTCTTCTTCATCTCCGCTACGAAATCACGCTGCGAGTTGGTGGTCCAATTCGCCACCACCGACATGACGCCTTCGAGCTGCTCGACGTTCATGTTGTTGCGTAGATCCGGATCCAGAATCGCCGCTCCGTTAGAGATGGTGGGCAGCTTGCCTTTGCCGAGCCCGAACTCGTTCATCTTCTCCAGCAGCAGCTTGGCGTCCGAGATGGCGGTCGGCAGCAGGAACAAGATGTCCGGCCGCGCCGAGCGCACTTTTTGGATGAGCGGCGTGGCGTTAGCGAGCGGCGGCGTGAAGACTTCATCGACCACCAGCTTGAGGCCGAGTTTCTCCAACTGATGATCCTTGATGGGTTTGACGAACGACACCGAGGCGGCCGTGTTGTCCATCACGATGCCGACCGTGGTGGGCTTTTTGCCGGAAGCCTGCTGGGCCATGTTGATGAGCGCCGGCAGCGATCCCTCGGCCAGCTGCACGCCGTTGGCGGAAGTCTGAAACACGTACTGAAAGCCGCGCGAGGTGATTTGATCGGAATAGGAGAAGGTCACCACCGGCAGCTGGGCGCGCTCGGTGACCTCGGTGA
>CAZILI010000439.1:0-3572 GCA_964539965.1 uncultured Burkholderiales bacterium
CGTTACGCACAGCCTTGCAATGATAGACAAAAGGACTTATTCAGAGTTTCCTTAGGCTTTACCTTCGAGGGCATCTTCCGTCAGCACATGATCGTCAAGAGCCGCTCGCGCGATACCGCCTGGTACGCGATGCTCGACTCGCAATGGCCGGCGAGAAAGACGGCCTTCGAACGCTGGCTCGATCCGGCCAATTTCGATGCGCGCGGACAGCAGCGTAGCTCGCTGCAGTGCGCGCCGACGTAGTGGCTTGGCCGATATCCCGCGCATTCACGCGAAGCGCGACACGTCGACCGCTTTCTCGGTGATGAACTCCAGTAGAGCCGGTGTGCCCTGGCGCGTCTGCTCGATGCCGCGCTTGATCGCCGGCACGATGTCCGCCGGCCGGGTGACGCGCTCGCCGTAGCCGCCCATGGCGCGCGCGAAGTCGGCGTAGTTGCCGCTGATGTCGGTCGAGCGGTATTTCTCGGTCGCCACCTTCATCACCTTCAATTCGATCGCCATCGAGAAATTGTTGAGCAAGATCGACAAGATAGGAATGCGCTCGCGCACCGCCGTCTCGAAATCCATACCGGTGAAGCCGATCGCCGCATCGCCCCAGACATTGATGCACAGCTTGTCGGGCGCGGCCAGCTTGGCGCCCATGGTGAGCCCCAGGCCGTAGCCGAGTTGCGTGGTCTTGCCCCAGCCCAAATAGCTGAGCGGGGTCTGCGTCTGCCAGAACGGCGACAACTGATCGCGCGGACTGCCCGCGTCGTGCGTGATGATGGTATTGGCGACGTCCACGGTGTGCAGCAAATCCCAAATGACGCGGTACGGCGACAGCGGAGTCGAGTCGGCGGTCAAACGCGGCATCCATTGCTCGAGCCACCCGCGCTTGACTTCGTCGATCTCGCTCGTCACGGCGGCGAGGCGACCGCGCGGCCGTCCGCCCAGACGGTCTTTCACTTCGGCAAGTAGCGCATCGAGCGCGAGCCCCGCATCGCCGACCGCGGCCAGTTCCACCGGCACGTCTTTGTTGATGTCCTTCGCATCCAAGGTGCAATGCGCGATACGCTTACCCTTGGGCATGGGCACGCCGAAACTCGTGCGCGTGAAACTGCAGCCGATGCCGAAGATGAAGTCCGCCCGTTGCAGGCAATGATGCAACTGCTTGGTAATGGCGACGCTGCCGGCGCCGATCGCCAACGGATGGGTTTCGGGAAAGGCGCTCTTGCCGCCCAAGCTGGTCGCCACCGGCGCTTCCAGCAACTCCGCCAAGGCCCGCAACTGCGGCCACGCCTTGGCGTAGTGCACGCCTTGGCCGGCGTAGATGACCGGGCGCTCGGCCGCCACCAGTGCTTGCGCAATGTCGGCGATCGAGCGCGCATCCGGGCCGGACTTCACTCGCGGCGCGCGCGTGTAGCTAATCGGCCCGGCGATCTCCTGCGCCAACACGTCGGTCGGAAACTCGATCACCACCGGCCCGGGCCGGCCGTTCTTCGCCTGCGTGAAGGCGCGCCGCAACGCATCGGGCGTGACTTCGGGTACCGTCACCTGCTCGACCCACTTGGCCACGTGCTGAAAATTCAGGAATGCGCTGAAGTTGGGTTGAACGTTGCTGAGATGCCGCGGATAGCCGGCGGGCAACACCACGACCGGCACCGAGTCGCCCCACGATTGCGCTACCCCACCGAAGGCGTTCTCGGTGCCCGGCCCGTGCTGCATGGCGAACACCCCCACCCGATCGCCCGAGGATAGCTTGCCGATGGCATCGCACATATGCAGTCCGATGCGCTCTTGGCGGACGATGATGGTGCGAATGTCGGCCTCGGCCGCCGCCTCGATGATGGGATTCACCGGATAGCCGATGAGAAAATCGATGCCCTCTTGCTTGAGAATGTCCGCTATCGCCCGCGCTACGTTCATGGTCGCCTCCTAGTCATCCCAAGGGACCTAGTGTAGTGCTTCATTTGCCCTTTGACCAAGGGTCGCGAGTAAGTTTCCTCCAAGCCGCGATCGGAGATTAGAATCTCGCCATCTTCGTCTGTGTTCCTCCTCCGCCCATGCCACGAATCAACAAGGTCATCGAGCTGTTCGAGCAAGGCCAGCCGGCGTTCTTCGAATTCGTCGACAGCCGCAGCGCGGGTGAGTACACCGGCGGGCGGGCGCTGGCGCAAACCTGGGCGGACTACATCTGCTACGACATGGAGCACACCGCCTTCGACATTCCCGCGCTCGCGCGCTTCATGCAGGGCCTCATCGAGGCGGGCCCCACGCGCAGCGGCCATCGCACGCCGGCGGTGATCGTGACCATGCCCATCGAGGGCACGCATGAACTGGCGGTGCGCAGCAACGCTTGGATGGTGAAGCAAGTCCTGGCCACCGGCGTACACGGCCTACTGCTTTGTCATGCCGAGAGCGCCGGCGCGGTGCGTGCCTTCGTTGAAACGGCACGCTATGCGTTTCGCGCCCCGGTGGGCGAGGCGCTCGGTGTCGGCCGCCGCGGCCACGGCGGACAGAACTACGCCGCCGAAGTGTGGGGGATCTCGATCGAGGAATACTTTCGCCGCGCCGATCCCTGGCCGCTCAATCCGCAGGGCGAGCTGCTGCTCGGTATCAAGATCGAAAACAAGCGCGCGCTCGCCGCCTGCGAGGAGACGACACGCGTGCCCGGCCTCGCCTTCGCCGAATGGGGGCCCGGGGACATGGGCATGTCATTCGGCTATCCGGACCAGCACGACGAGCCGCATCCGGCCGATATGCTCGCCGCCCGCGCGCGCATCATGCAAGCCTGCGCTGCCGCAGGTCTCGCCTTTCTCGAGCAAGTCACGCCGGAGAACGTGCTGTCGCGCTTGGCCGAGGGTATCAAGATCGGCTGCGGGCCGCAGGCGCCAGCCGCGGCGGAAATCGCGCGCAAGCACAGCGGCCGTACCCTGCCCTGGTGAGGCCGGCGGCCGCGGCGCCTACGGCATCCAGGGCACGACGCTAGCCGCCCCACTGGGCACGAACGGCACTTCGATGAGCCACAGCCCGCCGCTCGTTTGCGCCTTGCGCACCGCCGCGCCCAAATCCTTCGCCTCCACCCGCAGCGCGTTCACACCGAAGGCTTGGCCGAGCTTCACGAAATCGGGATTCACCAGATCGGAGCCGATGCGCCGGCCGGCGAATATCCGATCCTGGTAGGTGGCGATCGCCCCGAACGCGTTATCGTTGAACACCAGGGCGACGAGGTCGAGATTTTGCGCGCGCGCCGTAGCAAGCTCTTGCAAAGTGAACAAAAACCCGCCGTCACCGCTGATCGACACCACCGGCTGCCGCGGGCAGGCGAGCTTGGCGCCGATCGCCGCCGGCAGCGAGTAGCCCAAGGTGCCGTACGTGCCGGGATGGATGTAGGTGCGCGGCGCGTAGGTGTCCAGCAGCAACGGCATCCAATATCCCACCGCCGTGAGATCGGTCACGAAGATCGTCTCGTCGGGCAAATTGGCGCGCAAATCCTCCACCAGCGGCAACACCGGTCCGGTGCGTTCGGCGAGCTGCACGCGCTTGTTGCGGCGAAAAGCCTGCACGTCGAACCAGCACGGCCGCGCCGGCGC
>CAZILI010000440.1:0-3568 GCA_964539965.1 uncultured Burkholderiales bacterium
GCATGGCAAGGCGCGAGGCGCAGGGCATATTGAACATCTGGCCAAGCCTCGCAACCCGGCGTCGCGCGCAGGGCGGAGCAGGACTCCATCGGCTTGCCGATGGATGCGACCCCGTAGCGCGACAGAAGGCGCGCTTTGTCTGCGTGCACCTTTGCGCGCCGTCGCGGTCGCATCCCCAGCTAAGCTTGGGCCCCTGCTCTGCGCTCTGGCGCGCCGCGCGCAAGAGCCCGTCCCATGCGGGTTTCCACGAAAACTCGGGGTGGAAAATATCCCTTTCCACCGCGAGTTTCGAGGTACGGCCAATGGCCGCATCTGCGTTGTTGTGCGCCTTGCGAACATGCTCAATATTCGCTGCGGCGCCGCGCCTAGCAGTTACGGCCATTGTCGGAAACGCGGCTCATGAAGGACTTATTCAGAGGTTCCCAGGTGCGTGTCGCAGAAATTCGTGGATTCCCACTGCGTGATCGACGCGAATACTAAGTTGCGGATTAGGTGAAGAGCATGAAGGCCCAAGAACGGACGGCGCTGCTCAAGACGCTCAAGGCTCGGTTCGAGCGGAACATGGACCGGCATCAGGGAATCGAGTGGGCTACCGTAGAGGCAAAGCTCGAAAGTAGTCCTGCTGCGCTGAAGGCGGTGCAAGCAATGGAGGCAACCGGCGGCGAACCTGACGTCATCGGCTACAACAAGGACGCCGGTCAGTTCGTTTACTGTGATTGCTCCTCCGAAAGTCCGGCTGGTCGCCGAAGCGTTTGCTACGACCGCGAAGCGCTCGAATCGCGAAAGGAGCACAAGCCGAAGACCAGCGCACTCGAAATGGCTGCCGCGATCGGCATCGATCTGCTCACAGAAGAGCAGTACCGCGCACTCCAGGGGCTCGGAGTCTTCGACACGAAAACTTCCAGCTGGGTCAGAACTCCGCCTGAAGTTCGAGCGCTGGGAGGCGCCCTCTTCTGCGACAGGCGCTATGGCAAGGTCTTCCTATACCACAACGGCGCGGAGTCGTACTACGCGGCCAGAGGCTTCCGCGGAATGCTACTGCTCTAAGCAAAGGACAATGCTGTCCTAAGCGCGCAACACCTGCCCGGAACGCGCCTCGGTGAGCGCGCCGTCGACGAACACGCACTCGCCGTTGACGATGGTGTAGCGCATGCCTCGCGAAGGCATGACCATGCGCTTTGCCCCGCCGGGCAGATCGTAGCGGCGCTCGCCGCGATTGGCCGAGCCGACCGTGTGCGGATCGAAGATCGCGATGTCAGCGGCGAGGTCCGGCTGCAAGCGGCCGCGATCGCGGATGCCGTAGAAATCGGCGGGATCCGAGGTGAGCCTGCGCACGGCGTCCTCCAGGCTCAAGGCCTGATGCTCGCGCACCCAGGTGCCGAGCAAGAAAGTCGGATAGCCCGCGTCGCACAGCATATCGACGTGTGCGCCGCCATCGCCCAGGCCGAGCAGGATGTCGCGATTGGCGAGAATCTCCTTCATGCGATCGACACGGTGATTGAAGGTCGACAGCACGAACTCCAGTTCGAGATCGTCGGCCAGAGTGAGGTCGAAGAACGTGTCGACCGGATCTTTCCCTTGCTCGGCGGCGATCTCCGCGATCTTGCGTCCTTCGAATTGCTTCAACTGCGGCGAGCGCACTTCGTGCACCGTGACGCGTGCCCAATTGCCGAACGTCACCGGACGCTTCAGTTCCTCACGAAACTGATCACGGAATGCACGGTCGCCGTACACCGCCGCCTGGGCGGCCTTGGATTGATCGACGAACACCCGGTTCCACGAGGGAAACGCGGCGAACGCGAACGGGTTGCGCATATTGACTTCGCGCGTGAGCGGCAGCGGCGAAGTCTGCGGGCGCAGCCCGCGCTTCACCAGCGGCGCGACCTTGGCCAAGGTATCGCGTACCGCCTCGGGAATGTCGTCGCGGTCGAACATGGCGATGAAGGTGACCGGCCGTGCGCTGTGCGCGAGCAGAAGGTCGAGCAACTCGTACTCCTCGTCTTCCAACACTGCGATTTGGCGCGTGGCGGCGATTTCGATCGCTCCCTTGCCGTGCTGCTTGAGTACCTCGGCATAGGCGCGGTACTCGTCGCGACTTGCATTTCGGCACGCCAGCGGCCGGCCGCCGAAGCCGATGTGCTGGTTCAGCACCGTGCTGGAGAAGCCGAGCGCGCCATGGTCGAGCGCTTCGCCCAACAGGCCGGCGATGCGGCTCGTCTCCTCGGGTGTGGCGGCCCGCTCGAGGGAAGCCTCGCCCATCGCGTAGTGGCGCAGAGGCGTCAGCGGAGCGAGAAAGCCCAAGTTGACGGCGGGCTTGGTGCGCTGCGCTGCTTGCATGTACTCGGGGAAGGTCTCCCAATTCCAGACGATACCCCGTTGCAGCACGTCGAACGGAATCGCTTCGACGTTGACCAAGTCGCGCATCGCGATCTCGCGCGCCTGCGGGCGGCAAGGCGCGATACCGACGCCGCAATTGCCCATCACAACGCTGGTGACGCCGTGCCAGGGTGACGGGGTAAGCGCGCTGTCCCAGCAGATTTGCGCGTCGTAGTGAGTGTGCGGGTCGATGAATCCGGGGGCGACCACGCAGTCTCCCGCATCGATGACCCGATCGGCGCTGTCTTGGATGTCGCCGATCGCGGCGATCTTGCCGCCGGCGACTGCGAGATCGGCGCGACGCCGAGGCGCGCCCGTGCCGTCGACCAACGTACCGTTCTTAATCAACAGATCGTATGCCATTGCTGCCTCCGCTTGCTCTCGATCCAAAGGGTAACTGGTTTTGCGGTTAGGCGCGACGCGCACCGATTGGTTGGCTCGGTGCGCGGGGGCGCACCCTACGGTGGTGGCTCCCGGGAGTGTAGGGTGCGTCCCACGCACCGTTGGTGCTTCCCACGCACTAGCTACTTACCGCGGCGAGTGGTCTTCAGGTAGGAGGGCAGGGGGGTCCCAGGGGCGAGACGCGAATCGGGCACGGGCACGCCGGCGCGCAGCGCCAAGGGCAGCACGCCCGCCCAAATCGGCAGCGCGTAGTCTTCCTCGTCGTCGATCGGCGGTCCGGTGCGAATTTTGGCCGAGGCCTCGTCGATGGTGAGCTTGACCACTTGGGTCGCGTTGACTTCCTTGCGCGTGTTCGGACGCAGCTCCGCCCAGCGGCCCGGCAAGAGGTGCTCGGAGATGACTTCCAGCGCGTGCAATTTGTCCTGCGCCGCGACTGGCTCGGCTTGGCCGAGAACCACCACCGAGCGGTAGTTGATGGAAGAATGAAATCCCGAGCGCGCTAGCACCAGTCCGTCGATCAAGCTCGCCGTCACGCAAAGCGGCGCCCCTTGCGCCAGTTCACTCAACATGCGGTTCTTGATGGCGCCGTGCAAGTAGAGCGTTCGCTCTTCGCGCCCGAAGGCGGTGGGGAGAACGTAGGGCTGCCCGTCGACGACGAACCCTACGTGGCAGAACAGCGCTTCGTCCAAAATGGCGGCGATCGTGTCGAAATCGTAGACGCCGCGCTTGGCGAGCCGCTTGACGGTGGTGCGTGTGCTCTTGAGCGTCGTCACGGCTGCAGCGCCCTCAG
>CAZILI010000441.1:0-3543 GCA_964539965.1 uncultured Burkholderiales bacterium
TTCTATTCCAGCTATTGCGGCTATTGCGCGAAAGAGATCGGCAACATCGAGACCTACTACGAAGAACTCAGGGACAAGGGGCTTGCCGTCATCATGGTGAGTGTCGAGCGCGAACAAGACCGTGAGCGCAGCGCCCGCTTCGTCGCCAACTACAACCTGCCCGGCACCATGGCGCTCGACCTTACCGCGAGCGGCTTCGAGGGCAAATACGCCACGCCGACCTGCTATGTGATCGACAAGCGCGGCATCGTGCGCGAGCGCGTGGTCGGCGCCAAGCTGCCGCGATTCTTCCATAGCGTGGTGATTCCGCTGCTGAACGAATAGCGCGCATGAACCACAACATCTATGCCGTGTTCGCCGAACGCTTCGGCGCCGATCCGGGGCAGCCGGCCATCGAGACCGAGAGCGGGCGCGTCTACTCGTACGGCGAACTCGAGCAGGCCACGGCTCGGCTAGCGAACTTTTTCACCGGCATGGGACTCGTGCGCGGCGATCGCCTCGCCGTGCAAGTAGAGAAGTCCGTCCAGGCGTATTTTCTATATCTGGCGGTGGTGCGCGCGGGGCTCGTGTATCTGCCGCTCAATCCCGCCTATCAGCGCGGCGAGTTGGAATTCTTCCTCGCCGACGCGAGGCCGCGCCTGGTCGTCTGCAGCCCCGAGCGCCTGCCGCTGGCGCAAGAACTCGCCGCGCAAGTCGACGCCAAGCAGGTGTTGACGCTCGACGAGACCGGTGGCGGCACCTTGACCGAGGTCGCGCAGAACGCCGCGCCGCAATTCGCCACCGCGCCGTGCGAAGCGAGCGATCTGGCCGTCATTCTCTACACCTCGGGCACCACCGGCCGCTCCAAGGGCGCTATGATCTCGCACGGCAATCTCGCCGCCAATGCGCTTGCGCTGAGCCGCGCGTGGCAATTCTCGGCGCAAGACGTGCTGTTGCATGCGCTGCCGCTGTTCCACATCCACGGCTTGTTTCTGTCGAGCCATTGCGCGCTGATCACGGGCGCGAAGATGCTGTTCTTGGATAAGTTCGATGCCGAGCGTGTGCTCGCCGCGCTGCCGCGCGCGAGCGTGTTTATGGGCGTGCCGACGTACTATACCCGTCTGCTCGCGCTGCCCGCGTTCGACGCCCACGCCTGTCGCAGCATCCGCCTGTTCGTGTCGGGCTCGGCGCCGCTGTTGAGCGAGACCTTCAACGCCTTTCGCGAGCGCACCGGCCACACCATCGTGGAGCGCTACGGCATGACCGAGACGGGCGTCAACACCAGCAACCCGCTCGCGGGCGAGCGCATCGCCGGCAGCGTCGGCCTGCCGCTCGAGGGCACCGCGGTACGCGTGGTCGACGACGACAACCGCGCGCTGCCGGCCGGCGAGGTCGGTCACATTCAGGTCAAGGGCGCCAATGTTTTCGCAGGCTATTGGCGCCTAGCGGAAAAGAATCAAACCGAATTCACCGCCGACGGCTACTTCAAGACGGGCGACATGGGACGCCTGGACGCGCAGGGCTATCTTTTCATCATCGGGCGCTCGAAGGATCTCGTCATCAGCGGCGGGCTCAACGTCTATCCGAAAGAGATCGAAAGCTTGATCGACGCCATACCGGGCGTGGTAGAGTCGGCGGTGATCGGGCTCACGCACGCCGATTTCGGCGAAGCGGTGACTGCGGTGGTGGTAAGACGAGAAGACGCGGGTCAGCTGGACGAATCGACCGTCGTGGCGCGGCTCAAGACACAGCTTGCCAACTACAAAGTGCCCAAGCGCGTGTTCTTTGTCGACGATCTGCCGCGCAACGCCATGGGCAAGGTGCAGAAGAATCTGTTGCGCGAGCAATACGCCGCAACTTACTCGGGGAGCAAAGCATGAGGCAAATCCTGATCGCCGGCGTGCTCGCCGGCGTGGTGGTGTTCGTATGGGGCGCGGTGTGGCACGTGTTGTTGCCGTTCGGGCAGGCCGGATTTCGTCACGCGGCCAACGAACAAACCATCATGTCGACCCTCAAGCAGTCGCTCAGCGAACCGGGCATGTACGTCATGCCGGGCATCGACCCGAATCGCAAGCACACCGACTCGGAGGAATTAGCCTGGCAACAGCGCTACGCGGCCGGCCCGACCGCTCTGCTGGTGTATCACCCGAGCGGCGAGAAGCCGATGTCGGCGCAGCAGTTGCTGATCGAGCTAGCGAGCGATATCGCGGCCGCGCTACTGGCGGCGCTGTTGTTGTCGCAGATCGCGGGGCCGTTCGGCAAGCGCGTCGGGCTAGTGGCGGCGTTGGGCTTGTTCGCCTGGCTGACGATTTCGCTCTCGTATTGGGACTGGTACCGCTTTCCGTTCACTTTCGTCGCGGCCGAGGGCGTCGAGCAGGTCATCGCTTGGCTGCTTGGCGGGTTGGTTCTCGCCAAGATGGTGCGCGGGCCGTACAAGAGCATCTTCGAGCCGTAGGCTCTTATACTCTGCTAGGTAGCGCCTTACAGACCGCATATGGATGCGGGATATAGACCCATACCCCCTTTATCCCGAGGGGACTATGCGTCGTCGGCGGCGGCGAATGCCTGCGCCAACAGTTCGTACGAGCGCAGCCGCTGCTCGTAACCGCATACGCTGATCACCACCACTTCGTCGGCTCGATACTGCGCTCGAATCGCCCGGATGCGCTCGCGCACGAGGTCGGGCGTGCCGATGACGCTGCGCGGGCGCTGCTGCGCGATGACATGGCGATCGCGCTCGCTGTAGCGCGCGGCCTGAGCGTGCGCCTCCGCAGGGGTGGCGATCGGAGCGTTGATGCCGTACGCCAAGTGCAGCCGCCGCAGGTCGACCACCGCGGTCAGATCGGCGATCTCGCTTTCCGTCTCCGCGCAAATCGCAAACACCGCCACCGCGTGATGCGGCTCGCGCTCTCGCCCGGCGCGGTTGAACTGCTCGCGATAGGCGTGCGCGACGCTTTCTCCCCCGTCGGGATTGATGAAATGCGCGTAGGCGAAGTTGAGCCCGAGCTGCGCGGCGAGCGCGCCGCCGAAGTCGCTCGAACCGAGCATCCACACTTGCGGGCGCGTGTGCACCGCCGGCTGTGCGATCACGCCCCCCGCCGGATGATCTTGCGGAATCTGATCGTCGAGCCAGGCCACCAATTCCACCACTTGCTGCGGGAAGTGCGCGCCCGCGTCATAGCGACCGCCGGCGATCGCGCGCGCGGTTTGCATGTCGCCGCCCGGCGCGCGCCCCAGGCCCAAGTCCACCCTACCGGGGAACATCGCCTCGAGCATGCGAAACTGCTCGGCCACCTTGAACGGCGAGTAATACGGCAGCAAGATACCGCCCGTGCCGATGCGCAGACGCTCGGTGACACTGCCCACCCGGCCGAGCAGAATCTCCGGGCAAGGATCGGCGAGACTCAGCATGCCGTGATGTTCAGCGAGCCAGTAGCGCCGATAGCCGAGCTTGTCCGCCAGCCGGGCCAGTTCGACGGTCGCGGCGACGGCGTCGCCCGCGCGATAACCGCTCACGATGGGGGATTGATCGAGGACGGAAAGCCGCATCAGGAGAGTGCGCTC
>CAZILI010000442.1:0-3538 GCA_964539965.1 uncultured Burkholderiales bacterium
CGGGCCGATGCGGATGGTGCCACGACTCGTCTTTGCTATGAGGGTCGCGCACGCCGCTGCTGGTGGAAAAACGCTCGCCCAGCAGGGCGCGCAACTCGTCGACGGCGGATGCTACGTTGGCTAACGCTACGCTCATGGTGATGGTTGTACCGTGGTTATGGGTGCTTGCGCCGCTATGCGGGGGAACCAAGTATTTTACCAACTTCCCCGCTCGTGGCCGCATCCTCGTCCTCGGCCTGGTCGCGCTATCCTGCCCGACGGGCTGTGCGCTGCAGGATACCAACTTCTCGCAATGGCCCGGATTCGATCAATACTATGCTGCGCATCCGCCGCGCTCGGCGCCGCCTTCGCCGGAGGAGCGCCGGCTGCTCGAACACCATCGCCCACGTTTTTTCCTGCCGCCCGGTCACGCCGGGCTGGTGAGTTTCTACGACGACTACATCGCACAGGGCAAGCTGTACGGCGCGGACGGCCGCTTGCTGTCCGAGGCGGTCGACGGCGATCTGCTCAATCGTTACAAACACGACCCGCGGGTGGTGTTCGTACATCGGTCGCGCGGGACCGCCCACGCGCGGCCGGTGGTGTTCGCGCGCATCGAGCGCGATGAGCTCGAGCTGGATGGCACGCGCGAGCGCCTCACCTTCTTGCAGTATCACGCGGTATTTCGTTCGTCCGGCCTGCCGGCCGGGTTCGACGGCTGGCGTGCGCGCATGCTTGGCTTGGTGGCCGACCTCGACGACTGGCATCAACTCGATCATTACACGGCGGCGACCGTCGTGCTCGACGCCTCCGGCACGCCGGTTGCGCTCATGCTCCAGCAGCATAACTACCAGCGCACCTATCTGTTCGACGCTTTGCACGCGCTGCCGCCCGACGGGCGGCCGTGGGTCAACGTGGCGGAGCGCTCCAACGAGCTGTACCCGTACAGCAGGCATCGCGTGCGGCATCGCGCGGTGCGCTTCATGACGCCGGAGGAGATGCGCTACATGCTGGGGTTTGCGGAACAGCCGAGCCGGGTGGCGGACGACATCAGCGAAGGATCGCACGAAGCCGAATACGAGCTCGCTTTTCCCGCGCCCGACGACGCCTTCTATACGTTCAAGGGCTTTCTCGGCGAGCGGCGGCGTCTGCCGGGGCGCGACGGTCCGCCCGGCGCGGACTACAACACCTTGCCGCAGCTGAAGCCGCTTGGGTTGCAACTGCTGGTCGGATTTTGGCGCGAGGGCGATCGCGGCGACCGGGCGCGCTTCGAGGCGAGCTACGCCAAGACCGGCGATCCGCTGGATTTCGCCCACGCCCAAGGGGCGGCCTTGGCGCAGGCGCTACGGACCCATAGCGCGCCGCGGTAGAGGGGTATATCTCTACAGCCCGCATCTGGATGCGGGCTGTAGACTAGTACTAGATGGAGTAATTAGTACAAGCGCTCGCGCAGATCCCGCTCGAGCAACGCCTGCGTCTCTTCTACCGTCGTCTTGAGCTTGGCCTCCTCTACCAGCACTTGCGCCAAGCTTGCGAGCCCGTGAACGTCGGGCCAGTCGCTGTGTCGCCAAAGCTTCGAGCGAATCATGCACTTCGGGCAATGGAAGAATGCCTCTTGCACACGCACGACGGTGGCGAAATCGGGCAGCTTATCGGCCACAGCCATCTGTTCGCGCAGCCAGCGGTCGCGCACGATCATCGCCGTGCCGGCGACGCGCAAGGTTTCTTGCTTGCCCGGAATCAAGAACAGCAAGCCGATGCGCGAGTTCTGCAGCAAATTCCGGAAAGTGTCGATGCGCCGATTGCCGAGCCGATCGGGAATGGCCAAAGTCGTGTCGTCGAGCACGCGCACGAATCCCGCCGGGTCGCCCTTGGGCGAGATATCCATATTGCCCTCGGCGTCGCACGAGGACATCAGCAGAAACGGGCTCGCCGCGATGAACTCGCGGCAATGCCGGTCGAGCGCGGTGAGTTGCTTGTTGCGCGCGCGCTCGGTCGACTCGCCTAGCACGGCGCGGATTTCACTCTCTTGCGTGACGACTTCGGAGAATCTTGGGTCCATTGAAGAAATCCTTGCTGGGAAGGTGGGGCGGCGCGCGACGGTCAGCGATGCACGGCGGGCTCGCGCGCGGGCACACCGAACTCGCGCTGACACACGCTGGCGAGTGTGGCCACTCCCTCGCGTATCGTCTCCTCGGACGGATGGGCGAAACACAAGCGCAGACGGCGCCGGCCGGCCGTCACGTCGACCATCCATTCCGCGCCGGGATTGACCGCCGTGCCAGCCTGCAACGCGAGTTGGGTGAGTCGCGTCGTGTCGACGGCTTCGGGCAGGCCGACCCAGAGAAAGATGCCGCCGGCCGGGGCATCGAACTCGATGTCGCCGCCGAATTCCGCGCGCAGCGCGTCGATGAGCACCTCGCTCTTGCGGCGCAGCGTCTGGCGCAAGGTCCGCACATGACTGTCGAAGTGCTCGCGGCAGTATTCTGCCAGGATCATCTGTTCCAGCGCGCCCGAACCGCCGTCGTTCTTGATCGCGAGAATCCGGCTCATGATGGGCCAGCCGGCGACCAGATAGCCCAGCCGCAGCGCCGGCGCGACCGACTTGGAGAACGAGCCGATGTGGATGACCCGATCGTCGCCCGCGAGTGCGCGCAGCGCCGGCGGGCGCTCGCCCTCCCAAGTGAGGTCGGCGTAGCATTCGTCTTCGAAGATCGGCACGCCGTATTGCTCGGCGAGCCGCAGCACGCGCGCGCGCCGCGCCGCGCTCATGACGGTGGCGGTTGGGTTTTGCACCGTGGGAATGGTGTAGATGTACTTCGGCCGCACGCCGCGCGCCTTCAACTCGGCGAGCGCGGCTTCGAGCTCCTGATCGTTCATGCCGTCGTGATCGACTCCTACGCCGACGATGTTGACGCCCGATCGCTTGAGGCGCGTGACGGCGCCGCCGTAGGTCTCGCGCTCGACGATCACGCTGTCGCCGGGATACAGCAACAGCTGGTTGACCAGATCGAGCCCTTGCAGGGAACCCGAGGTGATCAACACCTCATCGGGCGAGCAGGTGATGCCGGCGTCGCGCTCCAGCTTGCGCGCGACAAACTCGCGCAGTGGACGATAACCCAACGGTCCGCTGTTCAAGCCGTAGGTCGCCAGCGACTTGCCTTCGCGCGCCAGCACGCGGCCGGCGGCCGCGATCAGCCCGTCCACCGGCACGCTGTCGGCGTCGTTGTGGCCGCCGACAAAGTTGTACTTCGGGAACCCTGTCCACTTGACCGCCGGCGGTGGCAGGTCGGCACGCAGCAAGCCCGTGTAGTCCATTACACACTCCTCATCATTTTCGTCGCCGTTGCTCGCGCCGGCGTTGCAGATTTCTTGCGCCTGTCGCGGTCGCGGGCCGAAGCGCCATCTCACCGGCGACTGTATCGCCGCGCCCGCAGATGGTCAATCGCCGCGACGCCGCGTCGCGGAATTCGTCGCACAGGATCACAGTCGAGCTTTCGAGTTGCGGCCAATTGTTGACATCGCCTTGTGCAGTGCAGGAGTGCAGTTTCGGGGGCGG
>CAZILI010000443.1:0-3534 GCA_964539965.1 uncultured Burkholderiales bacterium
AGCGGCCCGACCGATCACCGCGGCGCGCCGGCAATGCCGGCGCGCCGTTTTCATTTTTTCACACCCTCGTAGGCGAGCCGGACTGGCGCCCGGCGCGCAACAAGAGGATTAGGAAAGCTGCATGTATATCCCCGCCAACCCCGTCCTGAAGGGGCTTTACTGTCTAGCCGTTCTTAGCGCGGTGCTGCCGATCGAACTCCTCAGCGGTTCGAGCTGGGTCGCGTTCGGCGTCAGAGGCGACATGATATTTGGCACGTCCGGAATCTGGCGCCTGCTCTTACTGGCCGTTGCCGTGTACCGCATCGTTCAGGTAGCGAGATCCAAAATCGCGCTCGGCGTATTCCCCTCTACTCCATTCGTGAGCGGGTTGCGCTGGGTAGGCATCGTCTGCATGGCGATCGGCGTGCTGGGCGCGCTTGGGATGGTCTTCGTCGAACCGCTGGCGCTGGCCAAATACGGGAAGCCTGGCGAGGCAGGCATAGCGTTCTACGTGACGAGCCTTCAGTTGTATCCCTTTCTGATAGCCGGCGCGCCCGGTGTCTTGCTGTTCGAGTTAAGCCGCATCTTGGGGTTTGAGAACAAACTCGAAGACCAAATGAAGCGCCAAGAATCCAAGGGCTCGGAGTAACCATGACACTCCTGCGCAACGCAAACCTGGCCCTGCTCAAGGCCTTCGCCTACTGGGCACTCATATCGGGAGGACTCGCCATGCTGACCGGCTGCTCGAACACCTTCAGCTGGGAAGAGGAAGTCAAGCTACTCGACGGACGCGTCATCAAGGTCCAGCAGAAACGCCGCTTCGACGAGTGGAGAATGCCGCGCGAAGCGTGGCTACGCTTCAAGTTGTCGGAATTCGGCAACCAAGAGATCGTGTGGCACGAGAATCTGCACACGATGGTTTTGAATGTCCATCAAGGCAAGCTGTACGTCGTCGGCAAGCCGGTGACCGAAATCGAGTACAAGCAATACGGCCGCCCGGAGCCCTTCTACATCGGCTTTCGCTACGAGGGCGATCGGTGGGTGCGTATTCCGTTCGAAGAGATTCCCGAAGCCATCTACGACGCCAACATGTGGTTCGAGAACATGATTATCTACAAACTTAAGTACGTCTCGCTCGATCAGAAAGATACGCTATTGCTTCGCGACAAGGGATATTTGCCTGATCAGCAAAGAATCGACCCGAAATACGTTAGCAACTTTGGCCGTTAGCGTCAATAGCGGCGCGCCTTTCGGCCGCCATTGACCCGAAAACTGCCCTACGGATGATTTCCCTTATTTCTTGCTCGGATCGTCGGCAGGGTTCACGTACACGGTGCCGGTCGGACCGAAACCGGTGATATAGAGGGTCACGCCGTCGTCCTTGGTCATGGCGAAGTGGTTGCCGTTGGGCGGCTCGGTGTAGAAACTTCCCGCCGGCAGCGCCTTGAGCTTCGCCTCGTCGAACTCGTCACCGTAGGCGAAATAGAACGTGCCGGCCACCACGACCGAAGAGCGGTTGTCCGGATGTGCGTGGGGCTTGATGGTGATGCCCGGACCGGCTTTGATGATCATGGTGTACAAGCCGGCCTTCTTCGGATCGCCCGAAAGCACCTTTACCTGCAGCCCGCCCACGCCCGAGGTCCCGGTCTGCCCACCCGCGGCGGCGGGAAATTCGATATCACTCGGCGCTAGGCGCAGCGGTTTCGCCTCTTGCGCAAGCGCGGCACTCGCGCCCAAAGCAAGGCAAGCGGCGGTGGCGGTCATTCGTAGCTTGGTCATAGGTAGTCCTCCTCCATGTTGTCCGGCTAGCGGCCCATCGTAAAGAACTCTGCGTTCGGCTTCATCCCCGTCAAATTCGCCATGCGATTCGACAACGCGAACAGCGAGGCGATAGCGCCGATGTCCCAGGCATCCTCCTCGCTGAATCCGTGCGCGCGAAGCGCCTCGAAATCGCTCTCGCCGATCAGGTGCGACTCGAGCGCGACCTTCATAGCGAAGTCGAGCATGGCCTTTTGGCGCGGCGGCAGACCGGCCTTGCGATAGTTGACCGCAACCAAATCGGCGATCAGCGGATCCTTCGCCCGGATGCGCAGTATCGCACCGTGCGCGACCACGCAGTATTGGCAATGGTTGGCCCCGCTGGTGGCGACCACGATCATCTCGCGCTCGGCCTTGCTGAGCCCGCTCGCTTTTTCCATGAGCGCGTCGTGGTAGGCGAAAAACGCGCGAAACTCCGCCGGCCGGTGTGCCAGCGCCAAGAAGACGTTGGGGACAAAGCCGGCTTTCTCTTGCACCTTGAGTATCTGCTCGCGCATGTCTTCCGGCAGATCTTTGATCTCGGGCACGGGAAAGCGGCTGATCGATGCTGTCACGTTGAGTTCCGTCCTTGTCTCGATGCCCACGGCATCAAATTTTTAGCAAGAAATCGCGCACCAATTTCGCCTGCTGCGCATCCATCAGCGCCGGCGCATGTCCCGCATCCGCGATCTCCGCCAACTCGACGCCGGGACGACTTGCGCGCATGCGCTCGGCGGTCTCACGCAACAATAAGTCGGACTGCGCGCCGCGGATCACCAGCGTGGGACACTTGACCGCCTGCCATACGCTCCACAGGTCGACGTCTTGCAGCGGAGCGCCGGAGAACGCCTGCGCGATGCCGGGATCGTAGTGCAGCGCGAGCTTGCCTTCGCCGACGTGACGATGGCTGTGCTCGGCCAAGTGACGCCATTGCATATCGCTCAAGCGGCCGAAGCCCGCCAACACCAGGCGCAAGTACTGTTCCACGCTGTCGATGTCCGCGAACAGCGGCGCCTTGCCGACGTAGGTGGCGATGCGCTCCAGCGCCGCCTTGGGAACGTACGGTCCCACGTCGTTCATCACCAGCCGCCGTATCGGTGAGCGCGCTTGGGCCGCCAGCATCATGCCGATCAGGCCGCCCATCGAGGTGCCGATCCAGTCGATCGAATCCACGCCCAGGCGGGCGATCAGCGCACTCATGTCGGCCACGTACTGCACGTAGTTGTAATCGGCTTTGTGCTCGAGCCAGTCGCTCTCCCCGCGGCCGACCACGTCGGGACACACGACGCGATAGTCCGCCTCGAGAGCGCGCGCCAGGTGGTCAAAATCGCGCCCGTTGCGGGTAAGCCCATGCACGCAGATTACGACCCTGGCATTGTCGGCCGCGCCCCACTCGACGTAGGCGACCTTGTGAAAACCGTGCGGCCCCAGGGCCAGAAGGTGATGCTTCTTCACAACGCTTTCGCTCTCTCACGCAGCATGAATTTCTGAATCTTCCCGGTCGAGGTTTTGGGCAGCGGCCCGAACACCACCGTCTTGGGGCACTTGTAGTGCGCAATGCGACCGCGGCAAAACTGAATCAGCTCCGCCTCGCTCGCACTCGCGCCGTCTTTGAGTTCGACAAACGCGCACGGCGTCTCGCCCCATTTGTCGTCCGGCCGCGCGACCACCGCCGCCTCGAGCACGGCCGGGTGGCGGTAGAGCACGCCCTCGACCTCGATGGTCGAGATGTTCTCGCCGCCCGAGATGATGATGTCC
>CAZILI010000444.1:0-3512 GCA_964539965.1 uncultured Burkholderiales bacterium
CCGCCCTGGGCGGCCACCGTGTGCGAGCGCGGCGGGAACACTTTCGACAGCACCACGGTGCGCAACCCGGCTTCGGACAGCTGCAGCGAGCAGCGCATGCCGGCGCCGCCGCCGCCGACCACGATCACATCGAAAGTGCGCTTAGCCAGCCCCATTTACGCGCCCCAGAGAATGGAAACCGACCAGATCGCATAGCCGACGAGCACCACGATCACAGCGACTTGCAATCCAAGCCGTAATCCCGTCGCCTTGACGTAGTCCATGAAGATGTCGCGCATGCCGACCCACGCGTGGTAGACAAGACTCAAGAAGAACAGCAACGTCGCCACGCGCATGAAGCCCGTCGTAAACAGCCCCTTCCAGGCAGCATGATCGAACGGCGCGCGCGCCGCCAGGACGACGACAACCAGCACGGTGTACAGCGCCATGATCAGCGCCGTCACGCGCTGGCCGAGCCATTGACGCACGCCGTAGTGGGCGCCGACCACGATGCGATTCACCAGAGCCACACCCCTAGCGTCAAGGTGAGCAGCAAGCTCACGATCAGCACGGTCTTGCCGCTCGCGCGCGCCGCGCCGAGCGCCGTACCCTTGTGCAGATCCAAGATCAAAAACCGCAGCCCGGCGCAGAAGTGGTGCAGATATGCCCAGCCCAATCCGAGCGCAATCAACTTCGCGAGCGGTTGGGCCAGCAGCTCGCGCCACCACTGAAAGCGCTCGGGCGAGGCGAGTGTGCCGCCGAGTGCGGCCAACAGGAGCGGCAGGCCGATGAGAAACAGCGCGGCGCCGCTCAGCCGATGCAGGATCGACACCAGCGCGGGCAGCGGCAAGCGTATTGTCAACAGGTCGAGGTTCTTCGGGCGCAGCTTCGACGACGTGGTAGCGTTCATGATGGGTACGGGCCTATGCGAGTTCGTTCACGTAGGAATGACGGCGCGTGTCGCACAGACCCCTGCGCCATTCGACCGGCTTGTCGCCGTAGGTGTAGGCGATGCGATCCACACACAGCAGCGGCGTGTCGCGCTCTACCCGCAGCCACTTGGCCGCGTCGGCGTCGGCCGCCACCGCCTTGAGACGCTCTTCCGCCCGCACCATGCGCACCCCATAGTGGCTCTCGTAAAGCGTGTAATAGGAGCCGCGAAACGTGTTGATGCGCTCCGCCGACAGACCCTTGAACAGCGGCTCCGGCAACACGATTTCATCCAGAATGATCGCCTTGCCGGAGAACACCAAGGTCCGCTTGAGAAAGAATACATGGGCGCCGGTCTTGAGGTCCAGCGCTTTTGCGATCGCCGCCGCCGCGCGGCCTTTCTTGTACTCGATCAGCTTGCTCTGCACCGGCTCGCGCTCGCCGCTGTCGGCGGCCACGCGCAAAAAACGGTGCCGCACCTCCGCTTCCGAGTGGGTGGCGACGAAGGTGCCCTTGCCCTGCCGGCGCACGAGGATGTTTTCCCCCGCCAACTCGTCGATCGCCTTGCGCACCGTGCCTTGGCTCACGCGAAAACGCGCGGCCAACTCGGTCTCGCTTGGTATCGCGGCGCCGGGCTGCCATTCGCCGGCGATCAAGCTTTGCGTGAGCAGAATCTTGATCTGCTCGTACAGCGGACGAAACGCGGGCGCCGCGGCGGTGCTGATCATGGCGGGGCCATGCTAACACCGGGTCGCCGCCATGTCTATGGTTTTATGTCTTATATAAGATATAGCTTTACATTGACATACGCCACGCGCGCCCATATCATGCCGGGTTGACTTGCGCCGCGCCGCTGGGCGTCCCGCGCGCAGGTCCCTAGCAGTCGCGCTTTGGCCGTGCACGCGCCCCGACACGAAACCGGATCGAACCCATGAACGCGCCTCACTCACCCGTTCCCACCCTCGCCTCGGCCGGCGCGCGCTTTCGCGCCGCGCTCGAAGCCGAACGCCCTCTGCAGGTCATCGGCGCCATCAACGCCTACCATGCGCTCATCGCCAAGCGGGTCGGCTACCGCGCGATTTACCTATCGGGAGGCGGTGTCGCGGCCGGCTCGCTCGGTCTGCCCGACCTGGGCATCAGCACCTTGGACGACGTGCTCACGGATGTGCGCCGCATCACCGACGTATGCGACCTGCCGCTGCTGGTCGACGTCGACACCGGCTTCGGCGGCGCCTTCAACATCGCCCGCACGGTCAAGTCGCTCATCAAGTTCGGCGCCGGCGCGATGCACATCGAAGACCAAGTGCAGGCAAAGCGCTGCGGCCATCGGCCGGGCAAAGCGATCGTATCGAGGGAAGAGATGGTCGATCGCATCAAGGCGGCGGTAGACGCGCGCACCGATGCAAATTTCGTCATCATGGCGCGCACCGATGCGCTGGCGGTCGAGGGGCTAGAGGCGGCGATCGAGCGCGCGTGCGCTTGCGTCGAAGCCGGCGCCGACATGATCTTCCCCGAGGCGATGACCGAGCTTGCCATGTACCGGCGCTTCGTCGATGCGGTGCGCGTGCCGGTGCTGGCGAACATCACCGAATTCGGCTCCACGCCGCTGTTCACCCGCGAAGAGCTGAGGAGCGCGGGCGTGCGCCTGGTGTTGTATCCGTTGTCGGCGTTTCGCGCGATGAACGCTGCGGCGCTGAAAGTGTACGAGGCCGTGCGCAAAGACGGCACGCAGAAAAATGTCGTCGAACTCATGCAAACGCGCGCCGAGTTGTACGACTTTTTGGGCTACCACGCTTTCGAGCAAAAGCTCGATCAGCTGTTTGCTCAGGACAAGGCGAAGTAACGGGGGTATAGACGTAAAGCCCGCATCCGGATGCGGGCTGCAGGATGGTACACAAGGGGGTAGCAAGTTGGCGGCTGTCTTGCAGTGACGCCGCCCGGTCAATTCATACGGGGCGCAACGCCCCTGGCACGAGGGAGCGATATGAGCAACACCGAATCGGCAAGCGTGATCAAGCCCAAGAAGTCTGTCGCCTTGTCCGGCGTGGCCGCCGGCAACACGGCGTTGTGCACCGTGGGCCGCACCGGCAACGACTTGCATTACCGCGGCTACGACATACTCGACATCGCCGATCAATGCGAGTTCGAAGAGATCGCGCATCTATTGGTGCACGGCAAACTGCCCAACGCGGCCGAACTCAAGCACTACAAACAAAAGCTCAAAGCTATGCGCGGCCTGCCGACCGTGGTGCGCGACATTCTCGAACGCATACCGGTGAATACGCATCCCATGGACGTGATGCGCAGCGGCTGCTCGGCCTTGGGCGCAGCGCTGCCGGAGGGGCAAGACCACAAGCTGTCCGAGGCGCGCGACATCGCCGATCGCTTGATGGCGAGCTTCGGTTCCATGCTGCTGTATTGGTATCACTACTCGCATTCGAGCCGGCGCATCGATGTCGAGACCGACGACGACTCGATCGCCGGGCACTTCCTGCACCTGTTGCACGGACGCAGCCCGAGTGCCCTGCACGTGCGCTCGATGCACACCTCGCTCAACCTGTACGCCGAGCACGAGTTCAACGCCTCGACCTTCACGGCGCGCG
>CAZILI010000445.1:0-3487 GCA_964539965.1 uncultured Burkholderiales bacterium
ATCGACATCTTCCCGGCGGAAAACGCCGAGACGGCGCTGCGCGTGAGCCTGTTCGACGATGAGATCGAGCAGTTGCATCTGTTCGACCCGCTCACCGGCCAGATCGTGAAGCGGGTGTCGCGCTTCACCGTGTATCCCTCTAGCCATTACGTCACGCCGCGCGAGACCACTCTACGCGCGATCGAGGCGATCAAGCTCGAGCTGCGCGAGCGCATCGAGCGGTTCATCGCCGAGGGCAAGCTGTTGGAGGCCCAGCGCATCGAGCAGCGCACGCGCTTCGACTTGGAAATGCTGAACGAACTCGGGTTCTGCAAGGGCATCGAGAACTATTCGCGTCACCTGTCCGGCCGCAAGGCGGGGGAGCCGCCGCCGACTCTGATCGACTATCTGCCGGCCAACGCCGTCATGATCATCGACGAGTCGCACGTCACCGTGCCGCAGCTTGGAGGCATGTACCTGGGCGACCGCTCGCGCAAGCAGAACTTGGTCGACTACGGCTTTCGCCTGCCTTCCGCGATGGACAACCGCCCGCTGCGCTTCGACGAGTTCGAGCACATGGTGCGGCAGACCATCTTCGTGTCCGCCACCCCGGCCGACTACGAAGCGCGACATGCCGGGCAGGTGGTCGAGCAGGTAGTGCGACCCACCGGGCTCATCGATCCGCACTTAGAGGTGCGGCCCGCGGCCACCCAAGTCGACGATCTGCTGTCGGAGATCACGCAGCGGGTCGCGGCGGGTGAGCGGGTGCTGGTGACCACGCTTACCAAGCGCATGGCCGAAGATCTGACCGACTATTTGGCCGAGCACGGCTGCAAGGTGCGCTATCTGCACTCCGACATCGAAACGGTGGAGCGCGTCGAGATCATTCGCGACTTGCGCCTCGGCGTGTTCGATGTGCTGGTCGGGATCAATCTGCTGCGTGAAGGGCTGGACATGCCCGAGGTGTCGTTGGTGGCGATACTCGACGCCGACAAAGAGGGCTATTTGCGCAGCGAACGCTCGCTGATTCAGACCATCGGCCGCGCGGCCCGTCACATCAACGGCACCGCCATTCTTTACGCCGACAGGGTCACCGACTCGATGCGGCGGGCGATCGGAGAAACCGACCGCCGCCGCGCCAAGCAAATCGCCTATAACGCGGCGCGCGGCATCACGCCGAGAGGCGTATCGAAGAAGATCAAGGACATCATCGACGGTATCTACGAGCCGGAAGTCGAGAAGGCGCAACTGAAGGTCGCCCAGACGCGCGCCAAGTATGACGCCATGAGCGAGAAGGAAATGACGGCGCTGCTCAAGAAGCTGGAAAAGCAGATGCTAGACTACGCGAGAAATCTCGAGTTCGAGAAGGCCGCCAAAGCGCGCGACGAGTTAAAGCAGCTGCGGCAGCGCTTGTTCGTGGGTTGAGGCCGCGCGTTCTCCCGAGGACTTGAGCTTACACACCGGGTCGTTGATGATCAAAGTGCTGTTCGTGTGCATGGGCAATATTTGCCGCTCGCCGACCGCCGAGGGCGTCATGCGCCATATGGTGGAGCAGATGGGCCTTGCCAAGCAAATCGAAGTCGATTCGGCGGGTGTCAGCGACTACCACGAAGGCGATGCGCCCGATCGCCGCGCGCAAGTGGCGGCGATGCGCCGCGGCTACGACCTATCCCGGCTGCGCGCCCGCCAGGTTTTGCAGAGCGACTTCTTGAGCTTCGACTACGTCCTCGCCATGGACAAAAAGAATATGGCTGACTTGCGCACGCTTTATCCGGCCAATGGCGGCGCGGAGTTGCGGCTGTTTCTCGACTACAGCAAGCGGTTCCCCGGCCACGACGTGCCGGATCCCTATTTCGGCGGGCCACAGGGATTCGAGTATGTGCTCGACCAAGTCGAGGATGCCTCGCAAGGCCTGCTGCAGCACTTGCTGCCGCGTGTGCGCGGCACGCCGGGGCGCCTCTAAGCGAACGCGCGGCGCAAGGCCGCACCGGCTTCGGCGATGGCGACCTGGGTCATGTCGATGACGCCGCCACACAGGTAGAAGCCGTGCAGCATGCCCGGATACAGGCGATAGGTGACCGGTACGCCGGCCGCGGCGAGCCGCTCAGCGTAGGCTTTACCCTCGTCTAACAGCGGGTCGTACTCGGCGGCCGCGATGAAAGCTTCGGGGAGCTTCGCGAGATCCTTGGCGCGTAGCGGGGCCGCGCGCCAATCTTCGCGCAGGGAGCGATCCGGCACGTAGCAGTCGATGAAGTAGCGCATCAGCTCGCGCGTCAACAGATAATCCTGACCGAGATTCCGATAAGACGCCGTGTCGATGGAGAAGTCGGTCACCGGGTAGATCAGCAATTGCATGCGCAACGCCGGTCCTGCTCCGCGGCAGGCGAGCGCCACCGCGGCGGCAAGGTTGCCGCCCGCGCTATCTCCGGCGACGGCGAGTCGAGCCGCATCGATCGCGAGGCTGGCGGCATTGGCCGCCACCCAGCGGGTGGCGGCGAGCGCATCATCAAACGCCGCGGGGAAAGCATGCTCGGGCGCCAGGCGGTAGTCCACCGCGATGAGCGCGCTGGAGGACTGGTTCGCCAACTCGCGGCACAGAATATCGTGTGTATCGAGGTCGCCCACCACCCATCCGCCGCCGTGAAAGAAGACCACGGCCGGCAGTGCCGTTGTCGCGCTGCTACCGAGCGGGCGATAGCAGCGCGCCGGAATGGCACCGTGCGAGCCGGCTATCGAGATGTCGCGCGCGGCCGCGACCTGCGGCACCGGCGGGAACAGCGGCGCGCGTGTTTCCTTGAACATGCGACGCGCCTCCACCGCGCTCGGCAACTCGTAGAAGGCAGGGCGAGCGGCTTTGATTGCAAGATCGATCAGGGCTTGGCTTTGCGGATGGACGGGCATAGTGGTGGGCGGAAAGGTCGTTGTCGGTTGAACCGGTACTTCTACGGGTACGACGTTAAAGGCGGCATCTGGATGCAGGCTTGCACCGCATACTCCCCAATAAACCCCATCACCGGCCGGCGGCAAACCGGCGGTTGCGCGGGTCGCAAAAACGTAGCCGCGAAAATAGCGTGCGTCAACCCCCTGCTGCTCGGTGCGATACCCTTTTCGGCCGCGCCGGGTGGCGATCGCGTCCAACTAGCACTCGATCGCCGCCGGTGATCCTTGATTCCCCGCTAGCTCGGTCGCACTTCCTCGCTTTCGGTGTGGGTTTCGACCTGCACTAGGGCTTCGGTCTCGCCGACCGCGCCGTGACGTACCCGCGGAGGGCGCTCTCGCCGAGGCATGGGCGCCTCCGGCTGATCTTCGACCGTGGGCGGGGCCTTGTCGGGACTGGTTTCGATCATCACCAATTGAGCGGGGACGGATGCCTCGGTTTGCTGCTGCCAAGGGCGTGGCCGGCGCGGTCGCGGCGGCGCAGCGGGCAGGCTCGGCGCTTCGGCTGCAATCGCTCGCTCAGGAGCCGGTTGCGGCGCCGCCGGGGTGTTCGACAGCGTACTAGGGGCTT
>CAZILI010000446.1:0-2753 GCA_964539965.1 uncultured Burkholderiales bacterium
CCTGGTGACCGGCGCGACCGGCACCCAGGGCGGTGCGGTTACGCGTGCGTTGCTGAAAGACGGCTGGAAGGTGCGCGCGTTGGTGCGCGATGCGGCCAAACCGAAGGCCGCCGCGCTGGCGCAACAAGGCGTCGAGATTTCAGTCGGCAGCTTGGACGACGCCGCCGCGCTCGCGACCGCGCTCGCCGGAACCTATGGCGTGTTTTCGGTGCAGAGTTTGGAAAAAGGCCTCGAGGCGGAAGTGCGACAGGGCAAGTCGCTCGCCGATGCCGCGAAGCGAGCGGGAGTCGAGCATTTCGTGTATTCCTCGGTGCATTCGGCCGATCTTGCGAGCGGCGTGCCGCACTTCGACAGCAAGTGGGAGATCGAAGAGCACGTGCGCAATGTCGGGCTCGCTCACACCGTGTTGCGCCCGGTGTTCTTCATGGAGAATTTCATCAACTACTTCGCGCCGGCGCTCGAGGATGGCGTGTATACCCTGCGCATCGCCCTGCATCCCGGCACCAAATTGACCATGATCGCGGCCGACGACATCGGTGCCTTTACGGCGATCGCGCTGCGCGATCCGGGCCGCTACCTCGGCAAGGCGTTCGAGATCGCCGGCGACGCGCTCACCATGCCCTCGGTTTGCGAACTGATGCAAAAGCACACCGGCAAGCCGTTTCGTTTTCTCGAACTGCCGATCGAGGAGGTACGCAAGTGGAGCGCGGACTTTGCGCTCATGTTCGAATTCTTCAACGACAAAGGCCAAAGCGTGGACATCTCTTCGTTGCATACCGTCCATCCCGGCCTCACCGACTTCGCCTCTTGGCTGAAGGCGACCAATTGGGCCGTGAAGTGAGCGCGGCGCGCAAAGATGCGTAGTGTGGCCAGTTTGCATAAGAGTTACCCGGCGGAGCCGGCGCCGGGGCTGCACGTCATGCGGCCGCTACCGGGGCCGGGTGTGGAACAAGTCGATCCGTTCTTGATGCTCGATCACTTCGGGCCGCTCGCGGTCGCGCCCGGCGGCAACGGCGGGCTCAACCCGCATCCGCATCGCGGCTTCGAGACGGTGACCATCTTGTTTCAAGGCGCGATGGAGCATCACGACTCCGCCGGCAATCGAGGCGTACTGCGGCCCGGCGATGTGCAATGGATGACCGCGGCGGGCGGAATCGTGCACGCCGAGTATCACGAGCATGAGTTCGCGCGGCAGGGCGGCACGCTCGAGGGTGTGCAGCTGTGGGTGAATCTGCCGCGTCGGCGCAAGATGGATCCGCCCGGCTATCAAGATCTGCCGAGTGCGCGCATCCCGGTGGTGGAAGTCGAGCGTGGGCGCATACGCGTGATCGCCGGGCAAGTGGGCGAGACGGGCGGCGCCGCCCGCACGCATACGCCGATCAGCGTGCTGCACTTGGCGCTGCAAGCGGGGGGACGCGCCGCCGTCGCGCTGCCGAGCCATCACAACGCGGCCGTCTATGTCGTGCGCGGGGGCGCGCGTACCGGCGCCGCGGTCGATCTCGCCTGGCGCGACATGGCCGTGTTCGCGCACAACGCGGATGAAGTCGTGATCGAGGCGGTAAGCGACTCAGACCTGCTGCTGCTCGCCGGCGAGCCGATCGACGAGCCGGTCGTGAGCTACGGCCCGTTCGTCATGAATACGCGCGAAGAGATCTTTCAAGCGATTCAGGATTTCCAAGGCGGCAAGATGGGTCGGCTGTAACGCCCCTTGTGTTCCGCTGGCGGCGTCTCCATGTGACGAAAGTCATATGACATCGACGCCGATGCGCCGCGCCCCGCGGTTGAGCATGATATTGAACGAGCAAAGCGACGCCGGCGCCTCGCCGGTGGGCGAAGCAGCGCACTCCGATGCCGCGCTACTGGACGCCTATTCCCAAGCCGTCACCGACGCCGTCGCAAGAGTGAGTCCCGCGGTCGTGCACCTCGCTGTGCAGCGGCGCGCGATGACACGGCAAGGCGCGCGCGAAGCAAGCGGCAGCGGCTCGGGCTTTGTCATCACGCCCGACGGCTACGCGCTTACCAACAGTCACGTGGTGAGCGGCGCGCGCGGCATCGAAGTGAGTCTGCCCGACGGCGCGCGCACGCGCGCGGACCTGGTGGGCGACGATCCCGATACCGATCTCGCCGTCATCAAGCTGCATACTTCCTCGCTGCCGCACATCGCCTTGGGCGACTCACGCAAGATACGCACGGGACAACTCGCCATCGCGATCGGCAGTCCGTACGGTTTCCAGCATACGGTGACGGCGGGCATCGTAAGCGCGACCGGTCGCTCGATGCGGGCGCACTCGGGCCGCTTGATCGACAACGTCATTCAGACCGACGCGGCGTTGAATCCGGGTAACTCGGGTGGACCGCTCGTCAATTCGCGCGGCGACGTGGTGGGCGTAAACTCCGCCGTGATCCTGCCGGCGCAGGGCATCTGCTTCGCCATCGCCAGCAACACCGCGCAACTCGTCGCCGCATCGCTCATCAAGGAGGGCCGCGTGCGGCGCGGCCAAATCGGTGTCGCCGGACAGAACGCGCCCGTGCACCGGCGCATTGTGCGCTACCACGGACTTGCCGCCGACAGCGGCGTGCTGGTCTCGGGCTTGGAATCCGGCAGCCCGGCGCAACGCGCCGGTGTGCGAGAGGGCGATATCATCGTCGAGTTCGCCGGCAAGCCGGTGACTTGTGTGGACGATCTGCATCGCCTGCTAGGCGGCGAGCGCATCGCGCCCGTTGCTGACCTCGCCGATCACCTGCAGGCCGGG
>CAZILI010000446.1:2763-3125 GCA_964539965.1 uncultured Burkholderiales bacterium
TTAGAATTAGTTCAGAAAAGTGAATATAATATTGTTTTAGTGAGATAAAGACAGGAGATGAGATGGCCAAGAACGCAACGGCAACGGTCGACATCGGGCTAGGCGCGAAGACGCGCGCGGGGGTGGCGGACATCCTCAACACACTGCTGGGCGATGAATTCCTGCTGTACGTGAAGACGCGCAATTTTCACTGGAACGTGGTCGGGCCGCAGTTCAACGACCTCCATAAGTTTTTCGAGGGCCAGTACGAAGCGCTCGAAGAGGCAGTCGACGAAGTCGCCGAGAGGGCGAGGACGATAGGCGGGTTCGCGCTCGGATCGCTCCAAGAGTTGCTCGACCATAAGACCCTCGAAGAGGATACG
>CAZILI010000446.1:3135-3482 GCA_964539965.1 uncultured Burkholderiales bacterium
GAAGTGGCCGAGCGCGCTCGCGCGCTGGGCGCGCCGGCGCTGGGCAGTATGCAGGCCTTTCTCAAGCACACGCGCTTGAAAGAGCACGCGGGATCCGCGCCTGCCGCGACGCAGATGATCGCCGCGCTGCTCGCCGACCACGAGGCGGTCGTGCGCGCGCTGCGCAAGGATATCGCGACGGTGTCGGACAAGTGCGAGGACGAGGGGACGACCGATTTTCTGACCGGGCTCATGGAGCAGCACGAAAAGATGGCCTGGATGCTGCGATCGTTTCTCGCCTGAGGCGGCGGCCGGACATGAGCGGCGTCAAGCTGGCGCAGACGGCGCAAGCCATCCACCCTTTGCTC
>CAZILI010000447.1:0-3473 GCA_964539965.1 uncultured Burkholderiales bacterium
TTGAGCAGGGTGCTTTTGCCTGAACCGGAGGGGCCGATGAGCGCGGCGAATTCTCCCTGCCGCAAAGCGAGGTCGACGCCGTGCAGCACCTCTTGCGCGACCGGCGTGCCCGCGTTGTAGGTCTTGCGCACACTTTCGAGCGCGATGAGGGGAGGCTCAGCCAAGGCCTATCGGTGAAGTTAGATGCGGATCGCCTGCGCCGGGTCGAGGCCGGCGGCGCGGCGCGCCGGCACGATAGCGGCGAGCACGCCGCACACGATCGCGACGGCGACGGCGACGATATACAGCTCCGGCGCGAGTTGCAGCTTGACGAAAGGCGAACCGTCCGGCGCTTTGAGCACGCGGCTTAGCAGCCACATGAGCGCGGTGCCGAGCGCACTGCCCATCACCGCTCCGGCCAGGCCGATGATTGCGCCTTGCAGCAGGAAGACGCGCAAGATGGCGCCGCGCTCGGCGCCCATGGCGCGCAAGATGCCGATTTCTTTTTGCTTCTGCACCACCGACACGACCAACACGCTGGTGATGCCGACGGCGACGATCACCGCGACAAAGATGCGGATCAGGCGCGTCATGAAGGTTTGATTGGAAATGGCGATGAACAGCTGGCTGCTGGTCTCGATCCAGCTTTCGACCTTTTGTTCGGTGCGTTGGCGTATGGTGGCCGCGACTTGATTGGCGTCGAACACGTCGGCGACGGAAATGTCGAGATTAGAAGCGCCGCCGGCCAAGTCGAGCAGCGTTTGTCCGGCGCGAAAGTTGACGTACACGTTGCGGCGATTGGCCTCGCGATTGCCCAAATCGAACAAGCCGCGAACCGTGAAGGCTTCACCCTCTCTACGCGCGGTTTGCAGGCGTATTCTGTCACCGAGCCCGACGCCGAGATCGGTTGCCAGTTCCATGCCGATCACCACTTCTCCGGCGTTCAACAGCAGATTGCCGGCGACGATCTTCTCGTCGAACCGGGTGACCCGCACGTACCGCTCGGGCTCGATTCCCATGAGCGTGACCGCCTTGTTGGCCTCTCCGCGCAGCGCGAGTGCGGCGCCCGATACGGCGGGAGAGATCGCCACCACCTCAGGCAGCGGTTCCAGGTCGGCCATAAGCCGCTGCCATTGGTCGATCGAGCGCAGGCGCTGCGCGCGCGCTTGAGTGTTCGCCGCCACCGCGAGCGTTGCCTCGCGAGCGAGCTGCGGACGATTGATTTCGTCGGGCGGGCGGATCACCACGTGCGCTTGCGTGCCTAGGGTGCGGCGGATGAGATCGCTCTGCAGACTGCCGATGATGCCGGTGATTAGCACGATGAGGCCCACTCCGATGGTCGCCCCGCCCATGATGAGCGCCGTTTGCGTGCGTCCCTCGCGCAGGAAACGCAGCGCAACCTTGCGCTCGAACGTCATCATGGCGCGTGCTGCGCGACCGCATCGATCTGCACCACGCGCGCGCGCACCCGCGTGCCGGGCGCGATGGTGGAGGTAACGATGACCGCCTCGCCCGACTGTAGGCCCTGCGTGACCTCGATCTTGCCGCCACCGCGCAGCCCCAATTTCACCGCGCGGCTGATCGCCTTTCCATCGCTCGTCGTGAGTACCGTCGGCGTCGTGCTGCCTAGGCCGTGCACGGCATCCAGCGGCACGACCAGCGCTTGCTCCTTGCGCGCCCCCATCAGCTCGACCGACAAGGTCATGTCGGCGCGCAGGTGCGCCGGCGGCTTGGGCACGCGAAGGCGCGCCTCGACCGTGCCGCGTTGCGCATCCACGCTCGGGGCAACGTAGTAGATCTCGGCCTCGAACCTGCTGTCGGGAAACGCATCGGCGGAGGCGAGCGCCGGATCACCCACTTTGACGTAGGGGAGATTCTTCTCATCGATTTGCGCCGTGATGCGCGTCTCGCCCGCGCTCGCCAAGGTGAGCAACACCTTGCCGGGTTGCACGATGTCGCCCGGTTCCACCGCGCGGGTCAGTATTTCGCCGGCAGTGCTGGCGCGAATGCTTGCCTGCCCGAGCTTGGCTGCTGCGAGTTCGCGCGCCGCGACCGCCTCGCTCAGGCGCGACTGCGCTTCGCGCGTCTGCACGCCGCCTTGAGCTTGTGACCGGCGTTGCGTGCTCGCGGCTTCGTACTGGCTCTTGGCGACTCGGTAGGCGCGCTCGACCTCTTCGAGCCTGGCTTGGCCGATGAAGCCGTTGCGCTTCAACTCGCGATTGCGCGCAAGCTCCGCTTGGCTCCAATCCAAGGTTGCTTTGGCCTGCGCGAGCGCCTCGTCGGCGGTGACCAATCCTAGCTCGGCGACGTTGGCGAGTCTCGCTTTGGCGCTTTGCTCTGCCGCTTGCGCTTGTTTCAAAGCGGCTTCTAGCTCGCTCTTGTCCAGTTCGATCAGGGCTTGCCCCGCCTGGACTCGGTCGCCTTCTTGCGCCTGCACCGAGACGACCCGCGCGGTAATGACGCTGCCGATCTCCACGCGAGCGGGGCTCATGATGCGGCCGGTGGCGACCACGGTCTGCATCAGCGGCTGCGCGCGCACTTGCACGACATCCACTTCGACGCCGCGCAGCTTGCGCACGCCGGCCGCGGTCGCTGCCAGCAAGAGCGCAGCGACGAGAATGACCGCAAGTTTATGCCGAGCGAAGAATTCGCGCATATCGAGGCTAGTGTAGTGCCATATCGACCCGCTGCGCGACGGCTGCCTCGTTCAGCGCGTCCTCACGACGGGCATGCGCCGGCCGAGCGCGTGACCAACTGGCCGATCGCATTGGCGTAGTACTGCAGTAGCCGCAGCTCGTCCGGGTTCGCGCGGTACAGGCCCTCGCTGTCGAGCACGACGCGGCGTAGGGTCAACATGCGCAGTCCCACTGAAATAGCGTAGTCATGATCGCGGCGCGGAATGTAGATGTGCGCGCCCTCGCTTTCCAGCCTGTTCAGCAGAGAGTAGGCGGCGAACTTGAGCTCGAGCTCGCTTAGGCTGCGCGCGGGATTCTGCGCCAGCACGCTCGCCACCAATGACACCGGCAGCACCGGAACGACTTTGCCGATCTCGTGCAGCAGATCGTGCGCCAGCGCTTCGACTTGGCGTTTGCGATCCTCCTCGGTCAGCGCGCGAAAGTCGAGTCCGCGCGCCGCGGTGTAGCGGCGCATCGACAACGGCGCGCCGAAATTCACGCAGGCGTAGCCGAAGCGGTACCAACGGCCGCGCAACAGAAGCCACTGGTTCTTCAGCAGGAAGCGCGCCGTGGTCGCCGTCGCATAGATGGCACCGCGGTGCGGGGCTTGCGGATCGGTCTTGCGCAGCAGGGTACGGTCTTCCAGCACGCGGTCGTAGTTGATGCCGACCGGCACGAACACCAGGTCACGCTCGCCGCTCGGATCGAAACCCTTAATCATGTAGTCGATAAGGCCGAACTTCGGCGCGCGCAGCTTGCCGTCGACCGAAAGGCCCCCCTCGGGGAACACCGCTTGGTGCACGCCGGCTTGGGTGGCCA
>CAZILI010000448.1:0-3460 GCA_964539965.1 uncultured Burkholderiales bacterium
TTTGCTTGTCCGGGCTGTAGGCCATCGGGTTCCACCACTTGCCGCCTTCGGAAGCCGGGCAGATGTCTTTGGCTTCGTAATCGTAAGTGGGCACCTTTTCTTTGTTGACGATCGGGCGGCCTTCCGGCGTGAAACCGGTCATCCAGTTCACTTTCGAGATTTCCTTGCCGTAGACGAACTTGCCGTTGGTGCGATCGATGCTGTAGAGAAAACCGTTGCGATCGCCGTGCAGCCACACTTTCTTGCCGCCGAGATCGGCGAGGATGTGCTCGTTGACGCCGTCAAAATCCCATACGTCGAACGGCGTGTACTGGAAGTGGAACTTGATCGCACCAGTGTCAGCGTCCAGCGCCAACGTCGAGTTCGAGTACAAGTTGTCGCCTTCGCGGCCGACGCCGTCCCAATCCGGATTCGGATTGCCGGTGCCCCAGTAAACGATGTTCAAGGCCGGATCGTACGAGCCGGTGATCCATGCCGAGGCGCCGCCGTATTTGAGATTGTCCGGGTCCTTGCCCCAGCTATCCGACCCAGGCTCGCCCGGCGCCGGAATCGTGTAACGTCGCCACACTTGCTTGCCGGTACTGGCATCCAACGCTTCGATGAAAAGCCGCGTCGGATACTCCGCGCCGGACATACCGACGATCACTTTGCCTTTCACCACCAGCGGCGCGACCGTCATGGTGTACGACTTCTTATGATCGCCGAGCGTGACGTCCCACACTTTCTTGCCGGTCTTCATATCCAGCGCGACGACATGAGCGTCCGGGGTGGCCACGAACACTTTATCGCCGTACAACGCCGCACCGCGATTGCCGATGTCGCAGCACATGGTCTTGCCCACGTCCTCCGGCAAGGGATGGTTGTACTGCCACTTCATCGTGCCGGTCTTCGCGTCGACCGCGAAGGTGCGCCCGTGCGACGAGGTCACGTACATGACACCGTCGTGAATTAAAGGTGTGGTGTTCTGCGCGTCGAGCACGCCGAAGGAGAACGCCCATCTCGGCACGAGTCGCTTCACGTTCTTGGTGTCGATTTGTTTCAGCGGACTGTGGCGCGTGCTCATGTAGTCGCGCCCGACCATGCGCCAGCTATCGGATTCCTTGTGGGCGTTGAGCAGCATGTCGTCCGTGACGCCTTGAGCGAGCGCTGTGGTGCCTGCGAGCATTAACGCGGTGAGCGTTGACGCACGGGTATAGCCGGAAAGCATGTTCTGTCTCCTTCGAAAAAACGTGGGTGAAAGGAAGAAGCCAAGCGGCTTCGGCCGCCTTGCAAGACAAAGGCGCGAAAGGTACTGCGGACCGCGGAGTTATTGTTGGCATCACGTTTCGGGTGATTGCGGCTAGATTAGCTCCAGCGATGCGCTCATAGCAAGGGGGGATCTCCAAATCCCCTGAAATTGGAGTGCACTGCAAAGCTAGGGAACCTCTGAACAAGTCCTTCATGAGCCGCGTTTGAGGATATCGCCTTCAGAGATGCTCCTCTGTCCGCAGAGAGAGCTCAACCATACGCTCCAGCAGGTGCTCGGCCGGCAGGCCGACAAAGTTCTTCAGCACCAACTCCTTGGCGTACAGCCGCACCAAGTAGCGCAGCTTGAGCGACTTGTTGCGCGCCGCGTACACAAAGTCGCGATGCCCGTTGTTGATGACGATGAGATTGCGCCCGAGGTCGAATTTCGACCGCCAAGATTCTCCCGGGGCGCGTTCGAAGGTGTAGCCGGGCAGCCCTTGGGTGTCGACCGTAGCCGTGCCCAGCTGCTGCATGAGTTCGTGCGTCACCGTAATCAAGGCTTCCGCTTCGCGCGCAATCTCGCGTTGACGCACGCTCACTCGCACGCGCACCAAGCCCGGCTCGAGCGGGGCGACAAAGCTGACCGCCTGATCGTGAGCGCGCTCTATTTCGCCTCCGCCTTCCGCGATCTGCCAGCTGAAAATGAGGTCCGCATCAACGCGCCGACGTGACCGATCGTGAGGCAGTGCGCGCAGGGTCTTGCTCTCGCCTACCCGTACGATGCTCGAGGCCGGCGAAATCGCGACGCCGTGCAACGGCCCCGCAAACTCAAAAAACTGCCGCTGCCGTTCCCCCGCTTCGGGTTCGCTGACACCGGGCAGCGCGTGCTCCGGAAGGTGATCCTCCTTGGACGTACCGTTGCCACTCGCACCCGCCGCACCGGCGCGCTGTGCGCGCGCCTGCACGTCAAACCAGTCATACTCCTCGGCCGGAAGCGCGAGCAGCGCTTCGCGAAAAGCGCGCTGAATCGCGCGCAACAGATCGCGGCTCGCCTGCTCTTCTTCGGCGCGCCGCTGCGCTTCGATGATCTCGATGAGGCTCACCTCCAGCGGGCGCAAGGCGTCGAGCAGCCCAGCGTACGCTGCGTCGTGCACGATGCCGCTGCGCGTGCCGGGCGTCAAGTTGAGGAACGGCGCGTCGATGTGCCCCTGCAAATAGCGCGTGTTCCATGGGGCGCGCGCCAATTCATCGAGCAGATTCAGATCTTCCAGTACCCGCGTGCCGTGCCGATACAGCGCCACGCGGTTCATCTCGACCGGCTCGTTCAAATACACTTCCACGTAAGCATCGCCCTGAGGAGCGCGCACGCTGGGCAATTGGTGCAGCAGGCGCCCCTCGTACTGCCTAGGCTCGACCGCATACTGTTTGCGCGCGAGCTTGTCGATGACATCGATGCGCACGCCCGACTGGCGGATGCGGTCGCGCAGCTCGGCGGCGAGATACCACTGAATCTTCTCTCCCGATAGCGCGCGGATGCCCTCCAGCAGCGGGGCGATGCGCAGTTGTGTGCCGGTATCGGCAAACAGGGCGCGTTTGAGCGTGACAGCGTAGCCGGGATCGCCCTTGCGCATGACCATTTGCCAGGCGCGCTCGTCGGCGCCGGTCGAGGTCATGGTGAGCTCTTCGCCCAACGTCCAAAACGACAGCAATCCGATGCCGAACTCGCCCTGCAAGCCGGCGAAGCCGTCCGCCTTTAGGCGGCGCTTGATCGAGTCGCAGATGTGGGTCGCCACATAACGGAAGTCGGGGCGCCCCTCGGTGTCGCGAGGAACGCCCTCGCCGTCGTCGCGAATCTCCAAATAGTGGCGGTGCTCACTGCGTCCGCGCGTGATGGTGACGCGCTTGGCGCGGGCGTCGATCGAGTTCTCGACCAGCTCGGCGATCGCCTTGAGCGGATTGGATTGCGACAACGCGATGATCGTGATCGCGTTCCAGTCGTCGCCGATGCGCAGCCTGCCGCGCTCGCCCGCGCGCCCCTTCGAATTTGGCTTTTGTGTCATGGTGTCCTATTGAGAGCAGCCAGCCCGCTCGATGCCCGTATCTTATAATGGCGCCAACCGCAACCAAAGACATCGCATGCATCCCACCCCAGCGCCCGCGCTCGATCCGCGCAAAGATCGCTACGAAGCCAACAAGCTCGCCAAGCGCTTGTGCAAGCTCACCGCTCAGGCGA
>CAZILI010000449.1:0-3436 GCA_964539965.1 uncultured Burkholderiales bacterium
CATCAGTGCCGGGGGGCGCCCAGATAGGCGCGGATGACCTCAGGATGATTCTTTACCTCGGCTGGACTACCGTCGGCGATCTTACGGCCGAAGTCGAGCGCGACCACTTTGTCGGATACGTTCATGACCAAGTTCATGTGATGCTCGACCAGCAACACCGTGATGCGCAAGCGATTGCGGATGTCCTCGATCAACGCTTTTAGATTACCGACTTCTTCGTGATTCAAGCCGGCGGCGGGCTCGTCGAGCAGCAGCAGCTTGGGCCGGCCGGCGAGCGCGCGCGCCAGTTCGACCCGCTTCTGCGTCGGGAACGGCAGATCGGCAACCCGCGTGTCGGCTAGGGCTTCGAGCTTGAGGAAGCGCAGTCGCTCGAGCGCGTCGTCAAGCAGCGCATCTTCCTCGCGCCTGACTTTGGCGAGCCGCAAAGCGTTGGCGAGAAAGCCGCCCTTGGTGGCGGCGTGTCCGCCCAGCATCACGTTTTGCAGCACGGTTAAGGTGCGGAACAGCGCCAGGTTCTGAAACGTGCGTCCGATGCCGAGCCCGGCAATGCCGTGGCGCGGCGTGGCGTGCAGCGGCCCGCCCTCGAACAGGATTTCCCCCGGCTCGTATTGGTACAGACGAGACAAGCAGTTGAACAGAGTGGTCTTGCCGGCGCCGTTCGGGCCGATCAGGCCGACGATGGCGCCGCGCTCGACCTCGAAGCTCACGTTATCGAGGGCGACGATGCCGCCGAAGCGCACACACACGCCTCGTAAGCTCAACAGCGTTGAACTTGCCTCTGCCACGGGATGCGGCCCCTCCTAGGGCAGTTGCGCCCTTTGGTCCTTGTTATGGTGTCACATCGTCCGGTGCGGCGCGCCCAGGCCTTAAGGCCGGGTCGCCGCCGCTCGGGATGCGCGTGATTGTAAGGGGAGACCGGTATTCCGCCAAACGGCTCTACCGCGCGGTGCCGATCAGCCGCACGCGCCCGTCTTCGAGCTTCGCCACACTTTGGTAGCGATCGCGCTGCGCGGCAAAGCGCACTTCCGCTTCCATGCCGGCCTCCAGCATCATGCGGCCCACGCGTGAGGCGGCCAGGCAGTCGTAGGCTTCGTTGGCGCGATACAGCTTGCAGGCGGCGAGCGCCGCGTCCGACAGCTCGCGCCGCTCGTCCAACCGGCGGGTGAAGAGATCGACCAGATAGCCCGCGCCGTACAGATCCTCCAGGTTGACCCCGCCGGCCGAGCCGCTGCACACGATCAAGATCGTCTCGTCGGGATGTTGGCGCAGCACGTGCGCGACCACCGCAGCGCCGTTGAGCAGGGATGCAGCGTATACGTGCGGCGCCGGCTCGGCCAAGCGCAGCGCCACGGTGCCGTTGGTGGTGGAGTAGATGAGGCGACGTCCGTTTAAGTCCTCGCCCATCAGCGCCAACGGCAGGGGCGAGGCGAAGCCGTCGATGGCGAGGACGTTCTTCTCGCCCGCGAGCAAATAGCTGCCCGCCGCCAGGCCTTGCGACTTCTCGCGCGCATCGTGTTCGTCTAACGCCGGCACCACGTCGGCCGCGCCGTGCGCCAGCGCGGTGACGATAGAAGTCGTGGCAAACAGGATATCCAGCACCAACACCACCTTGTCGGCCAGGCGCACGCCGTCCAAGTCTTCTTTGCGCAGCAGCACGTGCAGGCGGTTGCGCGCGCCCGGCGCGTAGTGGGCGACGCGCGCGAAGTCTTGCCTATCGCTCATCGGTTATCGGGGTTGCGCCGGTTCGCGGCGGCGAAACATCTGCAAGCCTTGCATGCTCATGACGTGTTCGCCGTGTTGATTGTGCATGTCCCAGCGGGTGGTAACGATGCCGAGATCGGGTTTGCTCGCCGAGGCGCGCGACTCCAGGATGGTGCGCTGCATTTTGAGCGTATCGCCCGGGCGCACGGGGCGCAGCCAGCGCACCTGATCGATGCCGGGCGAGCCCAAGCTGGCCGAATCGAGCAAATAGGCGTCGCACATCAAGCGCATGCCGATCGCGCAGGTGTGCCAGCCGCTGGCGATCAGCCCGCCGTACGGCGTCGCCGCGGCCGCCGTTTCGTCGATGTGAAACGGCTGCGGGTCGAACTCGCGCGCGAAGGCGAGGATCTCTTCTTTGCTGACGGTGCGCTCACCGAGCACGGCGACGTCACCGACTTTGAAGTCTTCCCAATAGTATTTCGACATCGAGTTGGCGTTACGAGGAAAGCCGGGCGAAACGCGCGAGATGATGGTCGGTGTCGCCCAAAGTTGCATCGATCGCGGTCAGACGGCGGAAATAGTGGCTCACGCTGAGTTCGTCGACGATGCCCATGCCGCCGTGCAGCTGCACCGCCTGCTGGGCACAGAAACGGCCGGCGCGGCCGACGGCGTTCTTCGCCGCCGACACCACGCGCGCGCGCTCACGGGCGTCGGCAGACTGCACTTTGACCGCCGCCAGGTACGCCATGGAACGCGCCTGTTCAAGTGCGATCAGCATGTCGACCGCGCGATGCTGCAGCACTTGGAATTTGCCGATCGGCACGCCGAATTGACGGCGCGTCTTTAGGTATTCGATCGTGGCGGCCTGCAGCGCGGCCATTGCGCCGATGGCCTCCCCGCACAGCGCGGCGACACCGAGATCGACGATCTGTTCGAGCACGGGCAGGCCCTGGCCGAGTTCGCCCAAGAGGGCGGCGGGCGCGACCCTCACATCTTGCAAGCGCACCTCGGCGGCGCGCTGATTGTCGAGCGTGCGATAGCTCGTCACCGCCATGCCGGCGGCCGCGCGATCGATCAAGAACAACGAAATGCCGTCGCGGTCGCGCACACCGCCCGCGGTGCGCGCGGAGACGATGAGCCGATCGGCGACCCCGCCGTGCAGCACCACGCTCTTGGTGCCGTTGAGCGCATAGCCCGCGCCGGTCCGCGTGGCTTGCGTGGCGACGTGTTCTAAGTCGTAGCGCGCTTCGCGCTCGCCGTGCGCGAGGGCGAGCAACAGCTCTCCTTGCGCGAGCTTGGCTAGATTCGCGGCCCTCTGCTCGGCGTTTCCCGCCAAGCTCAGCGCGCTCGCGCCGAGCACGACGCTGGCGAGGTAGGGCTCGACGACGAGGCCCCGCCCCAGCTCTTCCATCACCACCAGGATATCGACCGGTCCCCCGCCGAAGCCGCCATGCTCTTCGGCGATGCCGATACCGAGCAAACCGATGTCGGCCATGCTCTTCCAAAGTGCGCGGCTCATGCCTTCGGCGGAGTCGATTGCGGCGCGGCGCTGCTTGACGAAGTCGTACTCGCGCTCGATCAGACGGCGCACTGTGTCGCGGAGTTGCTCTTGCTCGGGCGTGAAACCGAAGTCCATGCGCTCTGCTCTACAAGCCCAAAATGTGCTGCGAGATGATATTGCGCTGGATCTCGTTGGTGCCGCCGTAGATCGTTACCTTGCGGTAGTTGCAGTAGC
>CAZILI010000450.1:0-3427 GCA_964539965.1 uncultured Burkholderiales bacterium
AGGACCTCGAGCGCCTCTTTCCAGTTCTGCTTGAAGACGAGATCGTTCCAATCGGGGATGATGTTGTTGATCGGACAGCCCTGCATACAGAACGGAATGCCGCAATCCATGCAACGAGCGCCCTGCACGCTCGCTTGCTCGTCCGACAGATGAAGCACGAACTCCTTGTAGTGCTTCTTGCGCAGTTCCGCCGCCTCGCTTGCTTCCTCGAGGCGCTGGTACTCTATGAAACCGGTGACCTTTCCCATACGTCTACTCTACATCCACGCAAATGAAGAGCCCCGAGGCGCCGCCCAGGGGCTCGTTGGTTTTTCTCGATTGTTTAGGCCGCAAGCTTGCGGTTCTTCTCCGCCAACTCACCGAGCGCGCGCCGATACTCGTGTGGGAACACCTTGACGAACTTAGGCCGGTAGGCCGCCCAGTTGTCGAGGAGTTGGCGAGCGCGTGCGCTGCCGGTGTAACGGGCGTGGTCCTCGATTAGCGCCTTGAGGATAACTTCATCGGTCAAGCCTTTGTGCCACAGATCGTTGGATACCTTGCCTTCTTGTTCGTGCATCGCGAACACGGGCTCGAGCGCCACCATGGACAGATTGCAGCGGGTCTTGAACGAGCCGTCTTCGTCTAGTACGTAGGCAATGCCGCCGCTCATGCCGGCGGCGAAGTTCCGCCCGGTGCCGCCGATCACGGCCACGGTGCCGCCCGTCATGTACTCGCAGCCGTGGTCGCCCACGCCTTCGACGACGGCGCTGGCGCCCGAGTTGCGCACGGCAAAGCGCTCGCCGGCCACACCGGAAAAGTAGGCCTCCCCGCCGATGGCTCCGTATAACACAGTGTTGCCGATCACGATATTCGCCAGCGGGTCGCCGCGAAACGCCTTCGCCGGCCGCACTACGAGCCGGCCGCCGGACAGGCCTTTGCCTACGTAGTCGTTCGCTTCCCCCTCGAGCTCTAAAGTGATGCCACGCGCCAGAAAAGCGCCGAAGCTTTGCCCCGCGGTGCCGGTGAAGTTGACGTGTATCGTGTCGTCCGGCAAACCGCCGTGCCCATAGCGCTTGGCCACTTCATGCGAAAGCAGGGTTCCGACCGTACGGTTGGTATTGCGTATCGGCGAATCGATCACGACCCGCTGTTTGCGCTCGAGCGCGGGCACGGCTCGCGGGATGAGCGTTTGGTCGAGCGCCTTAGCGAGGCCGTGATCCTGCGCCTCGCAGTGATGGCGCGCAACATCGCTCGGCATCTTAGGCACGTGGAAGATCTTGGCGAAGTCCAGGCCCTTGGCTTTCCAGTGAGCGATGCCCTTGCGCATGTCGAGCAATTCCGAGCGCCCGATAAGCTCGTCGAGGCTACGCACTCCCATTTGCGCCATCAACTCGCGCGCTTCCTCGGCAACGAAGAAGAAGTAGTTGACGACGTACTCCGGCTTGCCGGAGAACTTCTTGCGCAACTCGGGATCCTGGGTTGCGACGCCGACTGGGCAAGTATTGAGATGGCACTTGCGCATCATGATGCAGCCCTCGGCCACCAACGGTGCGGTGGCGAAACCGAACTCATCCGCCCCGAGCAACGCGCCGATGATCACGTCACGGCCGGTCTTCATCTGTCCGTCGACCTGTACGGCGATGCGCCCACGCAAGCGATTGAGCACCAGGGTCTGATGCGTTTCGGACAAGCCCAATTCCCACGGCGTACCGGCATGCTTGATGGAGGACCAAGGCGAAGCGCCGGTCCCGCCATCGTGCCCCGCGATGGTGACGTGGTCCGCCTTGGCTTTCGCGACCCCGGCCGCGATCGTACCGACGCCGACTTCCGAGACGAGCTTCACGCTTACCGACGCGTTGGGGTTGGCGTTCTTCAGATCGTGGATGAGTTGCGCCAAATCCTCGATGGAATAAATGTCGTGGTGCGGCGGTGGGGAGATGAGCTCGACGCCGGGCGTGGAGTAGCGCAGCTTGGCGATGTACTCGGACACCTTCCGCCCGGGCAGCTGGCCGCCTTCGCCCGGTTTGGCGCCTTGCGCGATCTTGATTTGGAGTTGATCGCCGCTGGTTAGGTATTCGGCGGTGACGCCGAAACGCCCCGAGGCCACTTGTTTGATGCGCGAGCGCAACGAGTCCCCGGCTTTGAGGGCGATGTCGGTGACGACCGCACCGCCGAGGCGGCTGCGCAAGCTTTCACCCTCTTTGATCGGCGCGTAGCGCAGATTGTCCTCACCGCCTTCGCCGGTGTTGGACTTGCCGCCTAGGCGGTTCATGGCGACCGCCAAGGTGGTGTGCGCCTCGGTGGAAATCGAGCCCAGCGACATGGCGCCGGAGGAAAACCGCTTCACGATCTCTTTGGCCGGCTCGACCTGGTCCAACGGGATCGGGGCGCCCGCCGGCTGGATCTCGAACAGCCCGCGCAACGTCATATGCCGCTTGGACTGATCGTTGATGATGCCGGCGTATTCCTTGTAGGTGGCGAAGCTGTTTTGCCGCGTCGAATGTTGCAGCTTGGCGATCGCATCGGGCGTCCACATGAGCTCCTCGCCGCGCACGCGAAAGGCGTAGTCGCCACCGGCCTCCAGCGCACGCGAAAGCACCGGGTCATTGCCGAATGCTTGGCGGTGGATGCGCACCGCCACTTCGGCCACCTCCCCGATCCCGATGCCCTCGACGTTGCTCGAGGTCCCGGTGAAGTATTTCTCGACAAAGGACGAGTTGAGCCCTATCGCCTCGAAAATCTGCGCGCCGCAGTATGACTGGTAGGTGGAGATGCCCATCTTGGACATCACCTTGTACAGCCCCTTGCCGATAGCCTTGACATACTTCTTGGCGCCGTCTTTCTTGCCTTCGGGCAGCTGAGCAATGGTCTCGAACGCGAGCCAGGGGCAGATCGCCTCGGCGCCGTAGCCGGCGAGTAAGGCGAAGTGATGGACTTCGCGCGCCGAGCCGGTGTCGACGACGAGCCCCGTGCTAGTGCGAAGCCCCGCGCGGACCAAATGGTGGTGCACGCCGGCGCAGGCGAGCAGTGCGGGAATAGCGACGCGCTCCCGCGACACAGAGCGATCGGACAGGATCAGGACGTTGTAGCCGTCCCCTACCGCGCGTTGCACGCTCTCGCACAGGCGGGACATCGCTGCCTGCATGGCTTGCGCGCCTTCGCTTACCGGGTAGCAGATATCGAGCACGAGGGAGCGGAATCGGTTCTGCGTGCTCTCGGCCGCCCGCTTCAGCTTTTCCAAGTCCTCCGGCGTGAGGATCGGCTGCGCGACTTCGAGACGCAGAGGCGGGTCGGTCTCGTCGATGCCGAGCAGATTCGGCTTCGGTCCGATGAAAGACACCAGCGACATCACGATTTCTTCGCGAATCGGATCGATGGCGGGGTTGGTGACCTGCGCGAATAGCTGTTTGAAGTAGCTGTAGAACGGCTTGAGTTTGCTCGACAGCAC
>CAZILI010000451.1:0-3422 GCA_964539965.1 uncultured Burkholderiales bacterium
CAGTTGATCTGGAATAGATTGCGCAGATCGTACAGCGAAGGACAGGTGAGTCCCAGATGGCGCTGCTGCTCGACCGAAGCGGGCTCGGTATCGCCTTGGGTGACGATGATGCGGCGCAAGTTGCTGCGATACTCTCCGGGCACTTCTTGCCAGGCGGGCTCCCCCTTGTGCGCGCCGAACAGGATCTGGCGCTCGGGCTGCGGCGGATTCAAGAAGATGCCCCAGCGGTAGTCGGGCATGCGCACGTAGTCGAACTGCGCCCAGCCGTGCGGGTCCACGCTCACCGCGGTGCGCAGATACACGTCGTGGGTGGTGCTGCCGACCGGACCCATTTCGCCCCACCAGTCCAGAAAGCGCGGCTGCCAATGCTCGAGCGCGCGCTGCAAAGTGCGATTGCTCGCCAGATCGACGTTGTTGGGAATTTTTTCGCTGTAGTTGATGGCCATGATGGTTCCTTTAGGATCAGACGCGCTGCCGATCGAACAGCGCTTTCTTGCCGCTGCCGAATACCTTCAGCGCGCCTTGTTCACCGATCGCGTTGGGGCGATTGAAAATCCAGTTCTGCCATGCCGACAAGCGCCCGAATATGCGGCTTGTCATCGTTTCGGTGGTGTTGAAGCGCAAGTTCTGCTCCAGCCCGGTGAGCGCATCGGGCGACAGGCTCGCGCGCTCTTCGATCGCGATGCGCACCTCGTCATCCCAATCGAGCTCGTCCGGCGTCACCGTCACCAAGCCGTGCTGCGCGGCCGCCGCGGCGGCGAGCCGGCTCGATGCCAAACGGCGCAGGGCATCGAGCTTGCCCATGTCGAAGTGAAAGCGCCCCGCCACGCGCGCGATGCCGGCGACGGTGGGATAGGCGCCGAAGTTCATCGTCGACAGCGCGATACGCGGCGCCGCATCGCCACCTTCCAGCATGTAGCTGCGATCGGCCGCGAGCGCCAACTCGAGTAGGGTGCCGGCAAAGCAAGAGCCCGGCTCGATCAGCGCGAACTGTGTGCGTGAAGAGGTTTCCAAGCGTGCCAGCGTGCGCCGCAACATGCCGATCACTTCGCGCACGAACCAATGCCCTTGATGGCGTTCGAGCGCGCGATCGGCCTCCAGCACGCGGTCGATCTCGCCCCGCGTCTTGATGAGCCACACGCCGGTCTCCCCTTCGTTGGTGCGCAGACGCAAAATCGCGTCGTCCAACTCGCGCGCCATCTGCAACGGCCACCACGCGCATCCGGCGGCGACGATGGGGCCGATCTCGCTTTCGATCGACTGCGTGGGCGCGGCCAGCGTCAAGGTCGCGATGCGCCGCGTCGGATCGAACCGTACCTCCACGTACCGGTAGGTGTAGCCATCGGCAAGTATTGTGGGGTCTATCTCACAGAGCGATACCCCCTCGCCCTCGGGCACCGGGTCGCCTGCCGCTTGCGCCATTTCCGCCGCCCGCGCCTGCACCGCCTGGGCAAACTGCTGCGGCTTGGCGATGCGATCGACCAGCCCCCAGGCGAGCGCGCGCTCGGCGCGCACCCCCTCGGTGGTGGTGCAAAAAAGATCGGCCAAGTCGCGCCGCACCAGGCGCTTGTCCGTGAGTCGGGTGAGCCCGCCGGTGCCGGGCAGTACGCCCAACAGCGGCACCTCGGGCAGGCTCACGGCCGACGAGCGGTCGTCGATCATGATGATTTCGTCGCACGCGAGCGCAAGCTCGTAGCCGCCACCCGCGGTGGTGCCGTTCAAGGCGGCGAGAAATTTGATGCCCGAGTAGTGGCTGGAGTCCTCCATGCCGTTGCGCGTCTCGTTGGTGAACTTGCAGAAGTTCACTTTCCAGGCGTGCGAAGACAATCCCAGCATGTAGATGTTGGCGCCTGAACAGAACATGCGCTCCTTGGCGCTGGTGATGACGACCACACGAACCTGGGGATGCTCGAAGCGGATACGCTGCAGCGCGTCGTGCAGCTCGATGTCAACGCCCAGGTCGTACGAATTCAACTTCAAGCGATAGCCCGGGCGCAACCCCGCCTCCTCGTCGACGTCCAAGCTCAAGGTGGCGATCGCGCCCTCGCGGGTGAGACGCCAGTGACGATAGCGCGAGGGGTGGGTCGCGTAGCTGACCGCTTCGCCTTCGAGATCGGGTTTGACTAGCGCGTGCATCGGTGGGCTCCTCAGTCGTCGGCGATCGCGCTCAGCAACTCGGCGAGCGCGCGATCGGTGCTCTTGCCGGAGGTGTCGATGGTCCTGTCGGCTTGCCCATATAGGGCCGCGCGGCCGTGCAGGATGCGGCGCAGATCCTCCATCGCTTCTTTGTTGCCGGCCATCGGTCGCGTGTCGCCCTGCGCGAGCACCCGCGCCATGTGCTCTTCGGGCGTCGCCTTCAGCCAAACCGTGCGGCAGCTCTCGAGCAGCAGGTCATAGGTCGCCGGCTCGGATACGATACTCCCGCCGGTGGCGATGAGCGCGCGTTCGTTGCGCTCGATCACTTGCTCGAGCGCGCGTCGCTCGTAACGGCGATAGCCTGCCTGCCCGTACAGAAGAAAGATTTCACTCAGGCTGGTGCCGGCCTCGCTCTCGATCTGACGATCCAGTTCGATGAACGGTATGCCCAGCGCTTTGGCGGCGCGGGCACCCAAGGTGGACTTGCCGGCGCCGCGCAACCCGATAAGCGCGATGCGTTCGCGGCGTGCGTGACCGTTAGGCTCGCGGGCGAGACGCGCGCGCAGGCGCGCAAGATCGCGCTCGGGCAGACGGCGCAACAACGCCACCGTGCGCGCCAACTCGCCCTGCGCCGGGGCGCCGCTCAGCAGTTCGGCAAGCGGTACGTTGAGCGCGAACGCGATTTGCTGCAGCAGCAGTACGGAGATATTGCCCTGGCCGGTTTCCAACTGCGCCAAGTAGCGCTCGGACACGCCGGAGTCGCGCGCCAACAGCTTGCGCGTCATGCCGCGGCGCGCGCGCCAGTCGCGCACCCGCTCACCCAACTCGGTGAGGAAGGAGGTGCCGGCGACTTCACGCGCCAAGTCTCGGGCGGGGAGCGCGCTGGGTCGGGTGGCGGAGCGCATGCAGCAGCATACCAGCGGCAGCCCGGTGCTGCAATATATTGCCGGTATCATGCACGATATTGCATACTTCGAACAGTCCCTTAGAATTGCCGCATCACAACGACGGCGCTAAGCAGATGCAAACCGATAAGAGCTATCACATGAGCGCGGCGGAGTTTCGCCGGCTCGGGCGCGAAGTTGTCGACTGGCTCGCCGACTACTACGAACGCGTCGAACAGTTGCCGGTGTTGTCGCAGAGCGCCCCCGGTGCGGTGCGCGCCAAGCTGCCCGAGCGCGCGCCGCAGCAGGGCGAGCCTTTCAGCGCTCTGTTGGCCGACGTGGAGAACATCGTGCTGCCCGGCCTCACGCTCCCCCACCCGCGCCTGGGCGAGCGGGCCTTCG
>CAZILI010000452.1:0-2122 GCA_964539965.1 uncultured Burkholderiales bacterium
CGCGCACTGCATTTCGAGGGGCCGCGCCAGGCCAAGCCGTTCGTCGAGGTGAATTGCTCGAGCATTCCCGGCAGCCTGCTCGAAGCGGAGCTGTTCGGCTATGAGCGCGGAGCCTTCACCGACGCCAAGGAACGCAAGTTGGGGCTCATTGAAGCCGCCGACGGCGGCACGCTATTCTTGGACGAGATCGGCGAAATCGGCCTGAATTTGCAGGTGAAGCTCTTGAAGCTGCTCGAGGACAAGATCGTGCGCCGCCTCGGCAGTGTCCGCGAGCAGCGGGTGAACGTGCGCATCCTCGCCGCCACCAATCGCGATCTCGAGCAGCTGGTGCGCGCGGGGGAGTTTCGCTCGGATCTGTTCTTCAGGCTGCGCATCATCCACATCGAGACGCCGCCGCTGCGCGTGCGCGGGGACGACGTCGAGCTACTGGCCGAAAATTTCCTCGATTTGCACCGCGCCCGCTATGGGAAGCCCGGCCTGCGATTTTCGCCCGCGGCCATGCAAGCGCTGCGCGTGCACAACTGGCCCGGCAATGTGCGCGAATTGAAGAATGTGATCGAGCAAAGTGTGATCATGGCGCGCACGCAGGCGATCGAGGTCAACGATCTGGCGCTGAGCCGCGGCTTTGCCTTGAGCGCGAAGAGCGAGTCTAGCCCGAGCGACGAGCTTCAGCTCTCGCTTCCGCGCGACGGCATACGCCTAAGCGATGTCGAGCGCGATCTGCTCACCAAGGCGCTCGAGCAAACCGGGTGGAATGTCTCGAAAGCGGCTCGGCTGCTCGGGCTTTCCCGCGACACCTTGCGCTATCGCATCGAGAAGTTCCAGCTCAAGCTGCCGTCCTAGTAGTACCCCACCTAGTAGATCGCCAAAGCCCGCATCGGCATGCGGGCTGTCACTCTATACCCCCAAGGTATCCGCATTGCGCGACGTCTTTGGGGAATTGGGGTAATTGCCCCAAAAGTGGTGGGGGATTCCGCCAATACGCGTGGGAAATTTTCTCTATGCATCGCGAGTAATTTCGACTGGATAATAATAACTTACTAATAAATATACACTTAATAAACTATCTCCATGACTGGCACGATGCCTGCTCTGTAGTAGATGTGTGGGAAATTTTCCCACTATCGACCGAAGGCTCGCTGCCACTTAACCTCTAGGAGACTCAAAATGTTCAAGCAGACCCAACTTATCGCAGCTCTCGTAATCGGCTTTGGCTCGACTATCGCGGCGCAGGCCATCACCCCCGACCTGCTATCGCAAGGACAACTGCTCGCTCGCCACGGCGCCGACAACAAGCCCGGTGACGTGAAGGGCGAGGGCGCTGGGCACCCGAATCAAGAGGAAGTGATCACCACCGCGCGTCGCGGACGTGGCGCCGATGACAAGCCCGGTGACGTGAAGGGCGAGGGCGCCGGGCACCCGAATCAAGAAGAAGTGATCACCATCGCCCGCCGTGGCCGTGGCGCCGATGACGCCCCGGGCGACGTGCGCCGCGAAGACCGTCGGCAAGATCGCCGCGCTGATCGCCGCCAGGCCTAAGCGCCCAGCCGTGTTCTAGGCGCAGCTTCCAGCCTGCTGCGCATTGGCCCGGGTGCCCGGCCATCGAAAGTCGGGCACCCTTTTTTCCCCACAGTTCCGCCACATCGAAAGCCGAAATCATGCGCACTCGTTCAATTCCGACCGTAGCACTTGCCCTGACCTCTCTTTCGGTCGCGGTGGTTTCTTTCCCTGCGCGTGGGGAGCCTTCGGTGACGCTCAGCAGCGGAATCGAGTCGCGCAGCGGCCAATACGCATTCCTTGCGCGGCCCGACTCTCGCGTGCTGCCGATCACCTTGAGCTACGAAACACCGCGCTTCGTCTACGATCTGCGCATCGCCTACTCGAGCGCCGGTCGCGGTTTGCGCTTGCTGCCGAACGACCTCACTTGGTTCCGCGCGAGCAGCAACGGCGCGGCCGAGCCGCTAGTCGACTTAATCGCGAGCGAAGTCTCGGCATCGCTCACCTACAAACTGCCGCAACCGCTGCCGGGCGGATGGTCTCTCGACCTGGGTGCGGGCACGCGCTCCGAAATCGACACGAGCACGTCGCTAGGCGCGCCGGCACAGCGAAGCTACACCGCGCA
>CAZILI010000452.1:2132-3416 GCA_964539965.1 uncultured Burkholderiales bacterium
TTCAGCAGGAGCTGGGGAGCGCTGCGGGCCGACGCGGGCGTGGGCTACAAAGTGCGGGCCAAGGGGTTCGATCCGGCCGTCAGCAATGGCGCCTTTGGCTACATCGGCGGATCCTATGCGTTTGCCGCGCGCAACCAAGTGGAGTTCTACCTCGACTACGGGGAAGCGCCCCGGCGCGGCGCGGCGAGCGAAGTCGAACTGAGCGCGTACTTGAAGCGCGAAGTGAGCGCTCGTTTTTCGCTAGCGGCCTACGCCGCTCGCGCGCTCACCCGCGGCGAGCAAGACACCACAGTGGGCGTCGTCGCGAACTATCACTTCTGAGCTTGCGGGGTCAGGGCTTCGCCCCGGTGAAAATCTTCCTCGCCAAGTTGGTGGTGGCTTTGACCGGATTCTGCCGGATGGCGCGCTCCTCATCGGCCATGGTGATGAAGAGACCTTGCAGCGCTTGCTCGGTGATGTAGGTCTCGAGCTTCGCCTCGCTTTCCTTGACCAAGCCGAGTTTGGCCGCGCGCCCGGCGAGTTGGTTGTACTTCTCCGCAACGCCGACCTTCTCGGTGGCTCTCTTGACGATGGGCATGAACTTGGCGCGCAGCGGCTCCTCGGTGGCTTTGCGGAAATAGCGGGTCGCCGAATCTTGACCACCCTTTAGGATGCCGATTGCGTCCTCCATCGTCATGCTCTTCACCGCGGCGATAAACAAGTTTTTCGCTTCGGGCACCGCCGCCTCGGCCGCCCGGTTCATGGTCAACACCAACTCGTCGGCTTGCCGCTTAAGCCCGAGCGTGCGCAGCATGCCCTCTGCTTTCTTGAGCGCACGCGGCAACGGAATTTTCACTTTGGGATTGTCGAAGAAGCCATTCTCTCTGCCCAATTTCGCGACCGCGTTGCTCGCGCCTTGCGTGAGGGCGTCTTTGAGGCCGGTCGACATTTCCGCCTGCGTGAACCGATCGAGCGGCCCCGCCGCCCTAGCCGGCAAGCTCAAGCTGGAAAAAATTCCCAACACGATGCAGGTGCCGATGCGATACGTCGTCATAGGAAGGTCTTGTAAATCCTTGACCAGTATAAACGGCGGCCAGCTTCCCAAGCTTTGTTGCACCTCGGTTGCACGACTACACCGCGCCGCGATGCGCCGAGGCAATATTTTCAGTGTTACACTTTTTGCGGGAGGCGTGTTGGCTGGCTTCGGTAACTAGTCCAATAACAGAAAGGAGCGTCAACCATGCGCTGTGTACAAGTAGTACTGTCGGTGCTCGTCACTCTGTTCGTGTCTGCTTGTGGTGGAGG
>CAZILI010000453.1:0-3411 GCA_964539965.1 uncultured Burkholderiales bacterium
ACTCCGTTGAATCCTTCCAGCGAGGCGATGACTTGCGCCAGACCGGTGTTGAAAGTCTGGCTGAGCAAGGTGGCGCCCGCGGAGGCTTGCGCGCCTTGATCGAGCAACGACGGCGTCTTGCCGAGATCGGGCATGTTGGGCACCAAGATGTGCCGCGCCCCCAACGAGGCGAGCGTGCCGATGCCGGTCGCCAAATTGTCGAGCGCGAGTGCAACGTCGGTGCCGCCGCGGAAGAAGTCGTTCGGACCGGCCCACAGCATGAACAGCGAGTTCGGATTCACGCTCGGCGCGGACGCGGCGTAGGCGTTGACTTGCGTCAAGGTGCCGGGCAGTCCGGAAGCCCCGAACGAAGCGGGCGTACCCCCGTCGAGCGTATTGCCCACACCGGTGGTGGCGAACGCCACGGCGAAATTCTGGCTCGGCACGCCCAAGCGCTGGGCCAGGTACTCGGCCGCGACCGGCCCGTTGGAAGAGCGTCCTTGGAAGTACGGCGGACTCGGCGGTACCGTGCCGCCGGTCAAGGCGAACAAGTTGCCGTTGTCGGACAGACTATCGCCGAACACCAAGAGGCTCGAAAACGGAATGGCGTGTGCGTTGACAGCGACGCAGGCGACCGAGAGGCAGAGCCAGCGCAGAATTCTCTTGTGGATCGTCATGTTCTTCTCCTGTCGGCGGCATGAGATGCACTTTGACGCACGCGCTCGAACAAACAAATGGCGGCGGCCGCGGCGACATTGATCGATTCCATACCGCCGGGCATGGGGATTGTGGCCCGAGCCCGAGCGCAGCGCAATAGTCCCTCGCTGAGACCGGCGCCCTCGTTGCCGATCGCCAGCGCGAGCCTGCCGGTGAGATCTAGCTCGTAGATCGAGTCGCCCCGAGCAGCGACCGTCGCGATCACTTCGCCCTCGAAGATGCGCGCCACCGCCTGCAAGTCCTGCTGCTCGTGAATATGCAACAGAAAATGCGCCCCCATCGCTGCGCGCAGCACGCGCGGCGACCATGCGAACACGCTGTGCTTGGAGGTGTAAACGTGCCGGCAGGCGGCCGCGGCCGCCGAGCGCAGGATCGAACCGAGGTTGCCGGGGTCCTGGATGTCTTCGAGCAACAGGCAGAATTCCACCGCCTGCGCGGGCGGCTCGGGCTCGGGCGTGTCGACCACCGCCAGCACACCCACCGGTGTGGTGCTCGGCACCAGTTCATTGAATAGGCCCACGCTCAACACCACCGGCTCGAGCGGGCGCAAGCGCACCAGCAAGGTCTCGATCTCGGGGTGCGCGAGCGCGTCGGCGCGTACCGCGACCAGTTCGGGTACGCCGACCGCTTGGCGGTACGCGGCGACCAAGTGCACGCCGTCCAGCACCGTCTTGCCGGTCTTGCGGCGCTCCCGCGAGGACTGCGCGAGCTTCAAAACACGCTTGTAGATCGGGTTCTGGCGCGAGCTAATGGGCGACATGCCGAACAAACCTATACCAGCTCTAGTATGTCGCTACAGCATTGATGAGACGTTCCATTGGTGCATATACTCCTAGGGAGTATATGCTAGCCCAAGCGGCCGAGCGTGGCGATGGCAAGCACGAGCAGCCCCACCGCCAAGTTGATCGCCACCAGCAGTCGAATCTGATTCAGCGCGCCGCCGGCGGCTTGCCATTCGCGCGCGGCGACGTAGCGCTTGAGCCGGGCGTACGGCGCGAAGAAGACGTGCAGGAAGATGAGCATCATGGCGATCCCGAGCCCCACCATGGCGTGCACATGCCAACCCAGCCCGGCGAGGCCGCCAAGTTTGGCGATCATGCCGATGCCGCTCAACAGGATAAGCGCGACCGCCACCCACACCCAAGAGAAGAACCGGCGCAAGGTGTTGCTCCATAGCGGCATGCGCTCGGGCGCTTCGAGCACCTCGGCGGCGGCCGGACGAAGCGCCAAATAGGCGAAGAACATGCCGCCCACCCAGACGAGCACGCCGAACATGTGCAAGAAGCGGAATACGTTCATAGATCCCATAGCGCGAGTTGCGTCGCGCCGCTCAGCAAGTCTCTGACCGGGGCGAACGAGCGGCGATGCACGGCGCACATGCCCTTTGCACCGAGCGCCGCCAGGTGCTCAGGCGTGCCGTAACCCTTGTTCTGCGCGAAACCGTAGTGGGGAAAGCGCGCGTGGGCGGCGCGCATGTAGGCGTCGCGCGCCGTCTTCGCCAGTATCGAGGCCGCGGAAATCGCCGGCACTCGCGCATCGCCCTTGACGATCGCGGTCGCGGGCAGCGTCAGCGGGGGCATCTGATTGCCGTCGATCAGCACGTGCTGTGGTCGCAGCGCCAGCTTGCGCACCGCGCGGCTCATGGCGAGCAGGCTGGCGCGAAGAATATTGAATCGATCGATCTCGGCCACGCTCGCGCTGGCGACTGACCACGCCAGCGCGTGCGCTTTGATTTCCGCCGCGAGGGCTTCGCGCCGCTCGGCCGACAAAGTCTTCGAGTCGGCGAGGCCGTCGATGGGATGCGCCGCATCGAGCATGACCGCGGCGGCGTACACCGGCCCGGCAAGTGGACCGCGTCCGGCCTCGTCGACGCCGCAGATCACCGACGGCGACAAGGCAGCGAGATGCGGCGGAAGCACGGCGCAGGCGGCTTCTTGGCGATCGGCGCGCGCGCGACTGCGGCTCTGCGCGCCCGCCGCCTCGCTACGCACCGAGCATCCCGGCAGCGGCGTGCGGCGGCGCTGCGTCGTCCAAGTACGGCACTACCGCCTCGGCGATGCGTGCTTCGCAATCCTGCTTGAGCGCGTAGTGAATCGCGGCGAAGCGCTCACACATCCGTTCACGCCCGGGCGCATCGTGGTACAGCGCCAGAAGTTCCTGCGCCAAGCGCTCGGGGGTGGCCGCTTCTTGCAACACCTCGGGCACGATGAAATCTTGCGCCAAGATGTTCGGCAGGCCGACATACGGCAGATAAGCCTTGCGCTTCATGATGTGGGCCGTAAGCGATGCCATCTTGTAGCAGATGACCATGGGGCATTTCAAGAGCGCGGCCTCCAATGTCGCCGTTCCGGACGCGATGAGCGCCACGTCGGCCGCGCTCAGTATCTCGCTCGCGTTTTCTAACAGCAAGATGTCGAGTCCTTGCGCGCCCTGACGAGCGATCGCCTGCTCGAACAGCTCGCGCGTCGCGGCGTTGACCAGCGGCACGCCGAAGCGCGCCTGCGGCAGCGCGCCGCGCACGCGCGCCGCCGCCGACACGAACAGATCGGCGTGATAGCGCAGCTCACTCGTTCGGCTGCCGGGCAGCAGCGCGATCAGGGGCGTTTCGCTCGGCATGCCGAGGTGCTCACGCGCACTCTGGCGATCGACGGCGAGCGGCAACGCGTCCGCCATCGGATGGCCGACGTAGCTCACGGCGACGCCCGCACGCCGGTA
>CAZILI010000454.1:0-3409 GCA_964539965.1 uncultured Burkholderiales bacterium
AGGCACTGCGAACCCACGTGAAAGGTCACGCCTGCGAGATTCACGCCGCGCCGCGCCGCCTCGCGCACGATCTGGCTTGTCTCGATCGGTTGCGCGCCGAACTTGCCGGATAGAGGCCAGTCGCTGCCGGCGTTGGGCACGTCGATTCGGAGCAGCAGCTTGGCGTCGGCCTTTACCGACGCGATCTTCGCCATCTCCTCCAGGCTATCGCAGGCGTACCATTGCACTCCGCGCTGCGCCGTGTACTCGATATAGCTGCGCGCCTTGACCGGGTTGCTGTAGACAATTTCTTTGGCCGCCACACCTAGGCCCATGAGCAGATCCAGCTCGGCCGTGGAGGCGATCTCGAAGCCCACTCCCTCTTCGATCAGGGTACGGATTACTTCCGGATGCGGGTTCGCCTTGACCGCGTAGTGCGGCGCGACCCGCGGCATGGCCGCCATGAAGCGGCGTGCCTTGGCGCGCACGATGGCTGAATCGATCAGCAGGAACGGACGCGTGTAGCCGCGCGCTAGCTGGGCGCGAACATGGGCAAAGTCGAGGCTGACTTCAGCGTGGGTGTCGAGCGAGAGCTCGGCCGGCAGCGGCTGAGCTTGACGGGCAGCGACCAAAGCGGTCATTCAGATCTCCTGTGCAAAGCAAATGAGTAGGACGAATCACAGCAGCGCAGAAAGAACCGGAGTAGTTCCTTTGGTTGTCATGATGACCCCCTTTGCCTTGGTTAAGGGACCCGATGCCCGAAGAAGAAAAGCGCGCATTATACAGAGCGCGCCCCCCATGTAAAGAGGATAGATCGGCGGATCGGCCTATATTTTGGGCAGCGTTACCCCGCGCTGGCCTTGGTACTTGCCGCCACGGTCCTTGTAAGAGGTCTCGCAGACCTCGTCGCTCTCAAAAAAGATGACCTGCGCCACGCCCTCGTTCGCGTAGATCTTGGCCGGCAAGGGTGTCGTATTGGAGAACTCCAAGGTGACATAGCCCTCCCATTCCGGCTCGAAAGGCGTCACGTTGACGATAATGCCGCAGCGCGCGTAAGTGGATTTCCCCAGACAGATGGTCAACACGCTGCGCGGGATGCGGAAGTACTCCACCGTCTTAGCGAGCGCGAACGAGTTGGGCGGGATAATGCAGACCGGACCTTTGAAATCCACGAACGAGCGCTCGTCGAACGCCTTCGGGTCGACGATGGTGCTGTTGATGTTGGTGAAGATCTTGAACTCGTCCGAGCATCGTATGTCGTAGCCGTAGCTTGACGTCCCGTAGGACACCACCCGCTCGCCGTCGCTGCCGCGAACCTGGTTCGGCGTGAACGGCTCGATCATGCGATGCTCGAGCGCCATGCGGCGGATCCACTTGTCGGACTTGATGGACATAGAAGATCGAAGGGAAGGTTAGCCGGTTGCGGAACGCTCAGGTGTTTTGCACGACGATCTTGGGGAACTTGGACGTCATGTCCTTGCCGAGCGCGCTGATCTTGACCGCCACGCGCCGAGCGATTTGCCGGTACACCGCCGCGGCGTGACTGTCCGGCTCGGCCACCACGGTGGGATTGCCCGAATCCGCCTGCTCCCGGATCTTGATGTCCAGCGGCAAAGCCCCCAACAGGTCCACACCGTAGTCCTTGCTCATGCGCGCCGCCCCGCCGGCGCCGAAGATGTGCTCCTCGTGGCCACATTTCGAGCACACGTGGGTGCTCATGTTCTCGACGATCCCCAGGATGGGCACGTTCACCTTCTCGAACATCCTCAGTCCCTTGCGCGCATCCAGTAGCGCGATGTCCTGTGGGGTGGTGACGATCAGCGCGCCGGTTACCGGCACGCGCTGCGACAACGTCAACTGGATATCTCCCGTTCCGGGCGGTAGGTCGACGATCAAATAGTCGACGTCCTCCCACACCGTTTGCCGCAGCAGCTGCTCGAGCGCGCTGGTCACCATCGGGCCGCGCCACACCATGGGCTGATCGGTGTCGATGAGAAAACCGATCGACATCGCTTGGATGCCGTGTGCGCGCAACGGGTGCCAGGTGTTCTCGCCCGCCGTCTCGGGGCGACCGTTGACGCCGAGCATGGTGGGCTGCGAGGGGCCGTAAATGTCGGCGTCGAGCACACCCACACGCGCGCCTTCGGCCGCCAACGCCAACGCCAGATTCACAGCCGTAGTCGATTTGCCGACACCGCCCTTTCCCGAGGCGACCGCGACGATGTTGCGAACACCGGGGATCAGTTTCACGTTCGGCTGCGCGGCGTGGGCCACGATCTGGTAGCCGACCTGGACGGAAACGCGCCCCACGTCGGGAATAGCGCCCACCTGAGCTTCAATCTCCCGGCGCGTAGCCTCCAGCACGCTCTTGGCGGGATACCCCAGCATGATTTCGAGCGTGACAGCGCCGCCCTCGACCTTCAGGCGCTTCACCGATTTGGAGGCGGCGTAGCTCTTGCCGGTGTTCGGATCGATCAACGCTTCGAGCGCCGCCTGGACCTGCTGTTCGGTGACTGACATGAACTTGCCTCTCGTTTTCGTCGCAATTCTATCAAGCGCGACTATCGCTTTGTTAGAATTTGAGTTTCCACCGATAGTTCTCTTCTCGATGAAGAAACAGATACTCGTCACCACCGCGCTGCCCTACGCCAACGGGCCGTTTCACATCGGCCACGTCATGGAGTACATCCAGGCCGACATCTGGGTGCGCTTCCAGCGCATGCAAGGTCACGAGGTGCATTTCATCGGCGCCGACGACGCCCACGGCGCGCCGATCATGCTAAAGGCGGAAAGCGAAGGCATCACGCCCGAGCAACTGGTCGCGCGCGTGGCCCAAGAGCACAAGCGCGATTGGGCCGACTTCGAGATCAGCTTCGACAACTGGCACAGCACCCATTCGCCCGAGAACCGTGAACTGGCGGTCGACATCTACACCAAGCTCAAGGCCGCCGGGTTGATCGCCGGCAAGCGGATCGAGCAGTTCTACGACCCGGTCAAAGGGATGTTCTTGCCCGACCGCTACATCAAAGGCGAGTGCCCGAAGTGCGGCGCCAAAGACCAGTACGGCGACTCATGCGAAGTGTGCGGCGCGGTGTATGCCGCCACCGAATTGAAGAACCCCTATTCCGTCCTCACCGGTGCAAAGCCCGTGCTCAAGCGATCCGAGCACTTCTTCTTCCGGCTGTCCGATCCGCGTTGCGGCGAGTTCCTGCATGCCTGGACCCAAGCGCCGGGGCGCCTGCAGCCCGAAGTCGCCAAGAAGGCCTCCGAATGGTTCGCCGCCGGCCTGGCCGACTGGGACATCTCGCGCGATGCGCCCTACTTCGGCTTCGAGATTCCCGATGCCCCGGGCAAGTACTTTTACGTCTGGCTGGACGCGCCCATCGGCTATCTGGCGAGCTTCAAGAACCTATGCGCCCGCACCGGGCTC
>CAZILI010000455.1:0-3407 GCA_964539965.1 uncultured Burkholderiales bacterium
CGCACCCTACGGCCTCACCGCGCACGATGCACCTCGCGTAGGGTGCGTCCCACGCACCATACAACGAAACCAACACGATGAAAGAACAAGCCACCATCCTCGTCGTCGACGATCAAGCTAACAACCGCAAACTGCTGGCGGACTTGCTGGCCGCCAAGGGTTACGCGGTGGTGACCGCCTCGGGCGGCAAAGAGGGCCTCGCCAAGGTTGCCAGCGTCAAGCCCGATCTGGTGTTGCTCGATATCATGATGCCCGACTTAAGCGGCTACGACGTGTGCAAGCAAATTCGCGCGGATGCGAGCAACGGCATCCTGCCGGTGGTGATGGTCACCGCGCTCGATCCGGCGCAGGAGCGCATCAAAGGTATCGAAGCCGGTGCGGACGATTTCTTGAGCAAGCCCATCAATCAGCCTGAACTGCTGGCGCGCGTGAGATCCCTGTTGCGTATCAAGAGCTTGTACGACACGGTGCAGCAGCAGGCCGCCGAGCTGGGCGTACTCAACAGCGGGTTGGAAAAGCGCGTGCAAGAGCAGATCGGCGAACTACAGCGCTTGGCGCAGCTCAAGCGCTTTTTCCCGCCGCAGTTGGCGGAGATGATCGTCGCCGGCGACCTGGACGATCCGCTCAAGACGCGGCGGCGCGAGGTGACGGTCGCCTTCTTCGATTTGCGCGGCTTCACCGCGTTCGCCGACACTTCCGAGCCGGAAGAAGTGATGGGGCTGCTGCGCACCTATCAAGGCGAGATGGGGCGGCTCATACAAGCCTACGACGGCACGCTCGAACAATTTGCCGGCGATTCGATGATGGTGATCTTCAACGATCCGGTCATCGTGGAAGATCCCGCGCCGCGCGCAGTGCGCATGGCAATCGACATGCAGCGCCGCTTCGAGGAACTCATGCTCGCTTGGCGCAAGCGCGGCCACGACATCGCGCTCGGCATCGGCATCGCGCACGGCTACGCCACCATCGGCGCCATCGGCTATGAATCCCGCATCGGCTACGGTGTGATCGGAAGGGTCACCAATCTCGCCGCGCGGCTGTGCGTAGAGGCTAAGCCCGGCCAGATCCTGATCGCCGCGCCCGTGTACGCCCAGGTCGAAGACGCGATATTGGCCGAGGAGATCGACCAGATCAATCTAAAAGGCTTTGTGCGGCCCGTCGCCGCGTATCGAGTGTTGGGCCTGAAGGCGCAAGTGCAGATGGCCCAGAGCGCAGCCGCGCTGCCGCTCAAAGTCTACGGTCTCGGCCGCTTCGAGTTGCACGTGCAGGGCCAGCCGCTTACCTTCAGCCGCAAAGCGCAGAAGAAGCCGCTCGACCTGCTGCGCGCGCTGATCGCCTTCGGCGGCGTGCGCGTCGAGACCTCGACCTTGATGGAGTTGCTGTGGCCCGACGCCGAGGGAGACGCCGCCAAGGTGTCGTTCGACAGCAACCTGTATCGCTTGCGCAAGCTGATCGGCGTCGACGACGTGCTGTCGCTGTCCGAAGGCAAGCTGTCGTTGGACCGCCACAAGTCCGCGGTCGACGTGTGGGCGTTCGAGGAGCTTGCGGCGCGGCTGGAAAGCGAGGCGAGTGAAAACTCCGAGGTCGGCGCGGAGCAGCGCAGCGCGCTCGCCAAGGAATTGCTGCGCTTGTACGCCGGCCACTTTCTCGAAAAGGAAACGCAAGAGGCGTGGGCCATCAGCGCGCGCGACAAGCTAAAGGCGAAATTCATCCGCTCGGTCACCCTGCTGGGTGCACACCTCGAGAAGAGCAAGGAATGGGAGCAAGCCATCGCGCTGTATTCGCGCGCGCTCGAGCTGGATAACCTGTCCGAGGCGCTGTACCGCCGCCTCATGATCTGTCATCGCGAGCAGGGCGAGCCGGCCGAAGCGCTCAACGTGTATCGCCGCTGCCGCGACATGCTGTCGATCGTGCTCGGCATGAAGCCCTCGCCGGAGACCGAGAGCATCCGCCAGACCTTGGGATCGTAGGCCGCTTCTTGTCTATCCCAGCAGCGGGGCGAGCCACTTGCGCGCCGCGGCGGCATCCCAGCCTTTGCGTCGCGCGTAGTCCTCCAGCTGATCTTGCTCGATCTTCGCCACGGCGAAGTATTGCGACTGCGGGTGCGAGAAATAAAAGCCGCTCACCGCCGCCGCCGGATACATGGCGTAGCTCTCGGTCAGGCTGAGGCCCGCGTTGGCGGGCGCGTTCAACAGCTTGAACAGGGTCGCTTTCTCGGTGTGGTCGGGGCAAGCCGGATAGCCCGGCGCAGGACGGATGCCGCGGTAGCCCTCCGCAATCAATTCGGCGTTGCTCAGATGTTCGTCCGGCGCATAGCCCCAGAATTCCTTGCGCACGCGCAAGTGCAAGTGCTCGGCGAAGGCCTCCGCCAGGCGGTCGGCGAGCGCCTTCACCATGATGGCGTTGTAGTCGTCGTGCGCGGCCTCGTACGCGCTTACGATAGACTCGATGCCGATGCCGGCCGTAAGCGCGAAAGCGCCGAGATAGTCGGGAACGCCGCTCGCCTTCGGTGCGATGAAATCGGCCAGGCATTGATTCGGCCGCCCATCGGGCCGCCGCGTCTGTTGGCGCAAGAAATGAAATTTGGCGACCACTTGCGCGCGCCGCTCGTCGGCGTAGACCTCGACATCCTCCCCGACGCTGTTGGCGGCCACGAAGCCGAACACCGCGCTGGCGCGAAGCCGTTTCTCGGCGACGATTTTGGCGAGCATCGCCTGACCGTCCTTGAACACGTTGCGCGCGGCCGCTCCCACCGTCGGGTCGTCGAGAATTTCTGGATAGCGCCCGGCGAGATCCCAGGTCTGGAAGAACGGCGCCCAGTCGATGTTCTGGGCGATCAGCTCGAGCGGATAGTCGGTGAGCACACCCAAGCCGAGGAACTGCGGCCGCGGCGGCCGATAGCCTTGCCAGGAGATCGGCGTCGCGTTGGCGCGCGCTTCACCGAGCGTGAGCCGCGCCGCGCGAGAGCGCTTGTGCAGGTGCTGTTCGCGAATGCGCGCATAGTCGGCCTTCACCTCTTCGACGTAGGGCGGGCGCAACTCCTGCGACAAGAGACTGGTGCACACGCCCACACTGCGCGAGGCATCCGGCACCCAGATGGTCGGGCCTTGATAGTGCGGCTCGATCTTTACCGCGGTGTGCACGCGCGAGGTGGTCGCGCCGCCTATGAGGAGCGGAATAGCGAAGCCCTCGCGCTGCATTTCGCTCGCGACGTGCTGCATCTCTTCCAGCGACGGGGTGATCAGGCCCGACAGTCCGATCAAGTCGGCATGCACTTCGCGGGCGGTGCGTAGGATCTTCTCGCACGGCACCATCACGCCGAGGTCGATCACTTCATAGTTGTTGCACTGAAGAACGACACCGACGATATTTTTGCCGATGTCGTGCACGTCGCCTTTCACGGTGGC
>CAZILI010000456.1:0-1963 GCA_964539965.1 uncultured Burkholderiales bacterium
AGAATTGCTTTAGACGCGAGAAACGTGAGCAGAAATGATGCCAGAAGGAAAAACTATCTTTTATCAATTACTTATGTCTCGAAAAACAGGATCGCGGAGATCCTCTGCACCGAATTGGTGCAATGCCCCTTTGTTGTGCACGGTGCGAGTGCGTCACTCGATTGGCCAGCCCGATTCATCGGCCGAAATTGCATAATTCTTGGGGTATATCGCTCAAAGCCTTATGGCATAAAGCCTAGAAGGCAGTACTAGCCGGGGTAGTGCACGAGATGCGCAAACACCCACACGGTGTAGCGAATGCCATTCGGCTGATACACTGCCCTTCGCGTTAAGACCTCAACGATCCGAGGAGCCGCATCATGCAAAGCAAGTTCATCGACGAAATGACCGCTCGCCTATCCGAATTGCTGGCGCAAAGTCCAATGAAGGACTTTGAGCGAAATGCCCGCGCCATGCTCACCAGCATGTTCGCCAAGCTTGACTTGGTGACGCGCGAGGAATTCGACGTGCAGAGCCAAGTACTGCTGCGCACGCGCGAGAAGCTGGAAGAACTGGAACGCCGCCTGGCCGAAATGGAGCTGCAAAAGAAGTCCTGACGCCCGCGCCGCCCAGCCGTATCCGCCTCTCGCTACTTCATGGCTACCGCGGTCGTATACAGCCGCGCGCTCGCCGGCGTGGACGCGCCGCTGGTGACGGTCGAGGTACATCTCGCCGGCGGGCTGCCCAACTTCACCATTGTCGGTCTGGCCGAGGCCGAGGTTCGAGAAGCCAAAGACCGGGTGCGCGCCGCGCTGCAGAATGCGCAGTACGAATTCCCCCAGCGTCGCGTCACGGTGAATCTGGCGCCGGCCGATCTGCCCAAAGAGAGCACCCGCTTCGACTTGCCCATCGCGCTCGGCTTGCTGGCCGCCTCGGGGCAGATCCCGAGCGAGCGCCTCGCCGACTACGAATTCGCCGGCGAGTTGGCGTTGACCGGAGAGCTGCGCGCGATCCGCGGCGCGCTGGCGATGACCTACAAAGCCGCGCGCAGCGGACGCGCCTTCGTGCTGCCGCAGGCCTCCGCCTCCGAAGCCGCGCTGGTGGTCGATGCCCGCGTCTACCCTGCGCCGAGCCTGCTCGCGGTGTGCGCGCACTTGTGCGGCCAGCCTCTGCTCGAGCGCATCGCGCCGGCGCAGTGCGCGACGCCGAGCGACTATGCGGACTTGAGCGAGGTCAAAGGCCAGGCGCAAGCCAAGCGCGCGCTCGAAATCGCCGCCGCCGGCGCTCACAGCGTGCTCATGGTCGGCCCGCCGGGCACCGGCAAGTCGATGCTCGCCGCGCGCCTGCCGGGCCTGCTGCCGGCGATGACCGAGGAGGAAGCGCTCGAGGCCGCGGCGCTGCAATCGCTCGCCGGTGGATTTCGCATCGAGCGCTGGCGCCAGCGGCCGTATCGCGCGCCGCATCACTCGGCCTCGAATGTGGCATTGGTGGGCGGCAGCGGCAATCCGCGCCCTGGAGAGATCTCGCTGGCGCACCACGGCGTGCTGTTCTTGGACGAGCTGCCCGAATTCGAGCGCAGCGTGCTCGAAGTGTTGCGCGAGCCGCTGGAAAGCGGGCACATCACCATCTCGCGCGCGGCGCGGCAGGCGGACTTTCCCGCCCGCTTCCAGCTCGTCGCCGCGATGAATCCCTGCCCGTGCGGCTACTTAGGCGACAGCCGCTGCCAATGCACGCCCACGCAGGTCGCGCGCTACCGCGGCAGGATCTCCGGCCCACTGCTGGACCGCATCGACATGCATATCGAGGTCGGCGCCTTGAGGGAAAGCGAGCTAACCGGACCGGCCGACGGCGAGCCCTCGGCCGCCGTGCGTGCTCGCGTGCAAGCCGCGCGCGCGTTCGCGCTCGCGCGGCAAGGCCGCCCCAACGCGAGCCTCGCCACCAAAGAAGTCGAGCGCACGTGCGCCCTATCCGCCGAGGGTGAAGC
>CAZILI010000456.1:1973-3407 GCA_964539965.1 uncultured Burkholderiales bacterium
GGCCCGCGGCTACCACCGCGTCTTGAAGGTCGCGCGCACCATCGCCGACTTGGCGCGCAGCGAGGCGATCGCGACTTCTCATCTGGCCGAGGCCATTCAATACCGCCGGCTGGACCGGCAGTGAGGTGACCGACAGGCGGGCCCCAAAAGGCGGCATGCTAGAATCTGCGGCTTTTCTTCGCCCGCCTGCGCGCCCCCCCCAGCCCATGAATCGAACCGCCTCGCTCAACGCGGCGCTTGCCGAGCGCATCCTCGTGCTCGACGGCGCCATGGGCACGATGATCCAACGCTACAAGCTCGACGAAGCCGGCTATCGCGGCGAGCGCTTCAAAGACTTCCCACGCGATCTCAAAGGCAACAACGATCTGTTGACCCTCACCCAGCCGCAACTCATCCGCGAGATACATCGCCAATACTTGGAGGCGGGCGCCGATATCATCGAGACCAATACCTTCAACGCCACGCGTATCGCCATGGCCGATTACCACATGGAAGATCTGGTATCGGAGCTAAACCATGCGGCGGCCGTGCTCGCGCGCGAAGCGGCCGACGAATTCAGCCGCAAGACGCCGCAGCAACCGCGCTTTGTCGCGGGCGTGCTCGGACCGACCAATCGCACCGCCTCGATCTCGCCCGACGTGCACGATCCCGGCGCGCGCAATGTGACCTTCGACGAGTTGGTGTCCGCCTACGCGGAGGCGGCGCGCGCGCTGCTCGCGGGCGGCGTCGATATGCTGCTGGTGGAAACCATCTTCGATACGCTCAACGCCAAGGCTGCGCTCTTCGCGATCGAAGGCGAGTTCGAAGCGCGGCCCGGCGAGCGCGTGCCGATCATGATCTCGGGCACCATCACCGACGCCTCGGGACGCACCTTGTCGGGCCAAACCACAGAGGCTTTCTGGATCTCGGTGGCGCACGCGCGGCCGCTGGCGGTGGGGCTCAATTGCGCGCTCGGCGCCGACCTGATGCGCCCCTATCTGCAAGAACTCGCGCGCGTGGCCGACGTGCCGGTCAGCTGCCATCCCAACGCGGGCCTGCCAAACCCGCTATCGGACACCGGTTACGATGAGCCGCCGGAGACCACCGCGCGCTTATTGCGCGAGTTTGCACAGGCCGGCCTGGTCAACATCGTGGGCGGATGCTGCGGCACCACCCCCGAGCATATCCACGCGATCGCCCAGGCGGTCAAGGGCGTGCCGCCGCGCGCCGTCGCTCACTAGGCCTTACTCTAGTGGGTACGACGGTACAGCCCGCATCCACACCGAGCCTGCGCGCGGATACCCCTTCCAATCAAGGGGCAAAGCGAGGGCGCTCGTCGACCGCGGCCAAGAAATTCAAGCCGCGACCGCTGCGTCTTGCCGGCCTGGAGCCACTGTTGGTCGGCGCCGACGCGTTGTTCGTCAACGTCGGCGAGCGCACCAATGTCACCGGCTC
>CAZILI010000457.1:0-3369 GCA_964539965.1 uncultured Burkholderiales bacterium
CGGCTGGCTCAACTTCGTCGTCACCGGCAAAGCGCGCTCGCATATCCGCCACTATCTGAAGACCATGCGCTACGAGGAGTCGGTGCAGCTCGGCGAGCGCTTGCTCAACCAGGCGTTGCGCGCGCTCAAGGCGGATCCGAAGGACATCACCGAGCAGCATTGGGAGCGCATGCTGCGCACCGACAAGGGCAAGTCGCACGAGGAAGTGCTGGCGGACATCGGACTGGGGCGCCGCCTGAACGTGGTGGTGGCGCGCCGCCTGCTGCAGCTGTCCGAGGGGGTGCCGCACGACGGCAAGCAACTCGGGCCGATCACCATCCGCGGCACCGACGGCATGGCGGTACAGTTTGCGCAGTGCTGCCTGCCCATACCCGGCGATCCGATCATCGGCATCATCAGCAAGGAGCAGGGGCTCACCATCCACACGCACGACTGCCGCGCGATCCGCCAATACCGCGCCGACCCCGACAAATGGGTCGACGTCGAATGGGGAACCGAGCGCGAAAAGGTCTTCGAGGTGAGAATCAGGATCGTGGCGGCCAACAAGCCCGGCGTGCTGGCGCACATCGCCGCCGCGATCGCGGAAGCCAAAGCCAACATCGAGCACTTCCAGACCGACGAAAAGGATAGCTCGGCCTATCGCACTATGAGCTTCACCATACAAGTGCAGCACCGCCATCATCTCGCGCAGGTTCTGCAAAAAGTGCGCGCCATCCCCGATGTCGTGCGCACCGCCCGTGCGAAGGCGAGTGAACACTGACAAGACGTCAGCGCCTGTTCGCGCCGAGCCTTCCGCCGCCCCACCGCCCGCGCATGCGGGCCCCCCAGTCGACGCGCCGCCGCGCTTTTTCGCCGCCCTGCCCGCGGCCGTGCGCGCCAGGCTCGCCAAGCTCGGCATCGCGCGAGCGTTCGACTTGGTATTACATCTGCCCTTGCGCTACGAGGACGAAACCCGCATCACGCCGATCCGCGATCTGCCGTACGGGCGCGCGGTATCGACCGAGGGCGAAATCGTCGGCAATGAGATCGTCTATCGGCCGCGCCGCCAGTTGCTGTGCGAACTGAGCGACGGGGTCGCGTTGCTGAGCCTGCGCTTTCTCAACTTCTATCCCTCGCAAGTGAAGCAGCTGGCGGTGGGGCGACGGGTGCGCGCGCACGGCGAAGTGCGCAGCCGGCAACGCGGCGCGGAGATGGTGCATCCGCGCTATTACGTGGTGGAGCGCGGAGCGCCGCTGCCTGAAGCGCTGACACCCGTGTACCCGAGTGTGGCCGGACTGTCGCAGGCCGCATTGCGCAAGCTGATCGAACAAGGGCTCGGACAATGCCCGCTGGAGGACACGCTCGCGCCGCAGCGGCTTGCCGCGCTAGGCCTGCCCGGCTTCGCCGACAGCGTGCGCGCGCTGCATTACCCCTCCCCGCACACGGCACAGTCCGAGTTGGAGGCGCGCGCAACGCCGGCCTGGCGGCGGCTTAAGTTCGACGAGCTGTTGGCGCAGCAGTTGTCCATGCGGCTTGCGTATCGCGAACGCCGACGGCTGCGCGCGCCTGCGCTGGCGGGCGCCGGCGGCCTCACGGCGCGACTGCTCGGGGTGTTGCCGTTCGCGCTCACCTCCGCGCAGCGGCGCGCGCAACGTGAAATCGCCGCCGACTTATCGAGCCCGCATCCCATGCAGCGCTTATTGCAAGGCGACGTAGGGAGCGGCAAGACCATCGTCGCCGCGCTCGCCTGCGCGCAGGTCATCGAGCACGGCTTCCAGGCGGCGTTGATGGCGCCCACCGAAATCCTCGCCGAGCAGCACTTCCGCAAGATTCAATCGCTGCTTACACCTCTTGGCGTGACCACCGCCTGGCTCGCCGGGCGGCGGAAGAAAGTGGAGCGCGAGAGCGCGCTTAGCGCAGTGCGCGACGGCAGCGCGCAACTCGTGATCGGAACGCAAGCGTTGTTCCAACAAGGCGTGGCATTCGCGCGACTAGGCCTGGCCGTGATCGACGAACAACACCGTTTCGGCGTCGACCAACGCTTGGCGCTCGCCAGCAAGGGCGCGGACGCGACCGGCAGGCCGCACCAGCTCATGATGAGCGCGACCCCCATTCCGCGCACCCTTTCGATGACCTATTACGCCGACTTGGACGTGTCGGTACTGGATGAGCTGCCGCCTGGGCGTACGCCGGTGAGCACCAAGCTGGTCGCCGCCGGCCGGCGCGAGGAAGTCGTGCGGCGAGTGCGTGAAGCCTGCCACGAAGGCGCGCAAGCCTACTGGGTCTGCCCACTCATCGAAGAATCCGAGTCGTTGCAGGCGAAGACCGCGGTGCAGACCTTCGAGGCGATCAGGACGACCTTTCCCGACCTCAAGGTCGCGCTGGTGCACGGCCGCCTCGCGGCGCGCGACAAGACCGCGGTCATGCAGGCGTTCGAGGCGGGAAGCATACAGCTGCTGGTGGCGACCACGGTGATCGAAGTCGGGGTCGACGTGCCGAACGCCTCGTTGATGGTGATCGAAAACGCCGAGCGCATGGGGCTCGCTCAGCTGCATCAACTGCGCGGCCGGGTCGGTCGCGGCGCGCGGGCGAGCGCATGCATCCTGCTGTACCAAACACCGCTGTCCGAGCAGGCGCGCGAGCGCCTAAAGGTCATCTACGAGAGCCACGACGGCTTCGAAATCGCGCGGCACGACTTGCGCATACGCGGCCCGGGAGAATTCTTGGGCGCCAAGCAGAGCGGTCTGCCGCTGCTGCGCTTCGCCGACCTAGAGCGAGACGGCGATCTCATCGCATCCGCCCGCGCGCTGGCGCAGGAGTTGGTCGAGCGCGACGATCCGACCATCGAGCGGCATCTCGATCGCTGGCTGGGCGGCAGGGTCGACTATCTCAACGCATGAGCCTTAGGCGGCGTCTTGCGCTGTACGCGAAACTGGTGCGCTTGGACAAGCCCATCGGCACCCTGCTGCTGCTGTGGCCTACCCTGTGGGCACTATGGATCGCCGCTGACGGCCAACCAAAGGCGAGCATGGTGATCATCTTCGCGCTCGGCACGCTTCTCATGCGCTCGGCGGGCTGCGCGATAAACGACTACGCCGACCGCGAGTTCGACAGACACGTCGAGCGCACCAAGCATCGGCCGCTGACGGCGGGCGAAATCACCGGCGGCGAGGCGCTCGCGGTGGCGGGCGTGCTGGCTTTCGCCGCCTTCTTGCTGGTGCTCAACCTGAATGCGCTCACCGTGTATCTGTCGGTGCCGGCGCTGCTGATTGCCGCGAGCTACCCCTTCAGCAAGCGCTTCTTCGCCCTGCCGCAGGCATACCTCGGCGTAGCGTTCGGCTTCGGCATCCCGATGGCGTTCGCCGCCCAGACCGGCGACGTGCCGCCGCT
>CAZILI010000458.1:0-3303 GCA_964539965.1 uncultured Burkholderiales bacterium
TTGGATAGCGCATCGTCATCCGCCCGGTGGAGCAAGCCTCGGCGCTATCGGCGATCGTGGTGTTCATCGGCCTGCTGGTGATCTTCAACAGCGTCGCGGGCTGGATCTACACCTACACCATCAAGCCGTTCCCGAGCCCGTTTCCCGCCAAGACCGCTTTCGACAATCCCTACGTCTCCAGTCACGAATTGGGCGCCATTGGCGTCACTCTAGCGTTGCTCGCGTTGCTGTACGTGTTCTTCCGCTTTACACCATTGGGGCTGGCGATGCGCGCGGCGGCGCAAAATCCCGTCTCCAGCCGGCTGGTCGGCATTCGCGTGGGCTGGATGCTGGCGCTCGGTTGGGGCTTGGCCGCGGCGATCGGCGCCGTGGCCGGCATGATGATCGCGCCCGTCGTCTACCTCGATCCGAACATGATGTCCGGCGTCATGCTGTACGCCTTCGCAGGCGCGCTGCTCGGCGGTATCGACAACCCGTGGGGAGCCGTCATCGGCGGCTTCATCGTGGGCGTGGTCGAAAATCTGGCGGGCGCTTACGTAATCGGCACAGAGTTAAAGCTCACCGTGGCGCTGGTGCTCATCGTCGGCGTGCTCCTATTCAAACCGTCGGGTCTGTTCGGCCGGGTGCTGGTCACGCGCGTGTAAAGTCCCATGGCTACCTCGACCGCACTGCCTGCACTACGCACGAACACAAGTCGGCAGACCTACCGCGTGCTGGCGCTGATCGCCTTTGCCTGCGTACTGCCGTTCTTGGTGAGCGACTATCGCGTATTTCAGTTCACCATGGTGCTCGTCTACGCGATCGCCGTGCTGGGCCTGAACATCCTGACCGGCTACAACGGGCAAATCTCGCTCGGGCACGGCGCCTTCTACGCCATCGGCGCGTACGTCACCGCCATTCTGATGGACAAGTTCGGCGTGCCGTACTGGCTCACCATTCCGCTCGCCGGCGCGGTGTGCCTCGGGGTCGGCTTCTTGTTCGGCTTGCCCGCGCTGCGCTTAGAAGGCCACTATCTGGCGCTCGCGACCTTCGCGCTGGCGGTCGCCGTGCCGCAGATCTTGAAGTACAAGGGTATCGAGCATTGGACCGGCGGCGTGCAGGGCATCGTCACCATCAAGCCCGATGCGCCATTCGGGCTGAAACTTTCGGCCGATCGCTGGCTGTACTTTTTCACCCTCGCCATCGCGGTGGCGATGTTCGTGCTGGCTCGCAACCTGCTGAGCGGCCGGGTCGGACGCGCGTTGGTGGCGATTCGCGACCACCCCATCGCCGCCGCCGCCATGGGCGTGAACACGGCGCTGTACAAGTCGCTCACCTTCGGTGTGTCGGCCATGTACACCGGCATCGCCGGAGCGCTCGGCGCCATCTCGGTATCGTTCGTCGCCCCCGACAGCTTCACCTTCTTGCTGTCGATCACGTTTTTGGTGGGCGTCGTGGTGGGCGGACTCGCTACCTTGTCCGGCGCCGTGTTCGGCGCGATCTTCATCCAGTTCATTCCTAACGTCTCGGAAGAGATTTCCAAGGCCGCGCCGTGGGCGATCTACGGCATTTTCCTCATTGCGGTTATGTTTATAATGCCCTCGGGCGTAGCAGGGTTCGTGCGCCTGATCGGGGCGCGGTTCAAGCGCAAGGGAACCTCAAAGTAGGTCCGTAAGCGCAAACGGCCCTCGCAGCGTTAATCGACCGGGGAATTCACCCCGGCATCCTATTCGAGGAGATTTCATGTCACGCAACAGACTGCTCGCCGCCCTGACGATCCTATTGGGCGCGCTGACCCTGGCGCCCGCCGCCCTTGCGCAGAAAAAATACGATCAAGGCGCCTCCGACACGGAAATCAAGATCGGCCAGACCATGCCGTACAGCGGGCCGGCGTCCGCCTACGGAACGATCGGCAAGACCGAAACCGCCTTCTTCAAGATGATCAACGAGCAGGGCGGCATCAACGGCAGAAAGATCAATCTATTAAGCCTCGACGACGGTTATCAGCCGCCGCGCGCGGTCGAGCAGATTCGCAAGCTGGTCGAGCAGGAGCAGGTGTTGTTCCTATGGCAGACCTTGGGCACGCCGACCAACACCGCCTTTCACAAATACGTCAATCAAAAGAAGATCCCGCACGTGTTTCTCGCCACCGGTGCCACCAAATGGGGCGATCCGAAGAACTTCCCCTGGACCATCGGCGGCCAGCCCAGCTATCAGACCGAGGCGCGCATCTACGCCAAGCATTTGCTGAAGACCAATCCCAACGCCAAGGTCGCGATCCTCTCTCAAAATGACGATTACGGCAAAGACTACGTCAAGGGCTTGAAAGACGGGCTCGGCGACAAGGCCGCGACGATGATCGTGTCCGAGGTTTCTTATGAAGTCACCGACCCGACCGTCGATTCGCAGGTGGTGACATTGAAGGGCTCGGGCGCGGACACACTGTTCTCGTTCTCGACGCCGAAATTCGCCGCCCAGACCATCCGCAAGGTCGCCGACATCGGCTGGAAACCCACGCACTTCCTCAACAACGTGTCGCAGAGCGTGCAAGCCGTTCTGGTCCCAGCGGGACTCGACAAGTCAGTCGGGCTGATCACCGCGAGCTACCTCAAGGACACGCACGACCCGCAGTGGGCCAACAGCAAAGAGGTGCAAGACTTTCTCGCCTTCATGAAGAAGTACTATCCGGACGGCGATCCGAAAGACTACAACAACGCCTACGGCTATATGCAGTCGAACCTGCTCGCGCAACTGCTCAAGCAATGCGGCGACGACCTCACACGCGAAAACGTCATGAAGCAAGCCAGCTCGATCAAGGATCTCTCGCTGCCCATGCTGCTGCCGGGCATCAAAGTCAACACCGGCGCGGACGATTTCTACCCGATCGAGCAGCTACAGCTGTCGCGCTTCGACGGCAAGGAATGGCGCTTCTTCGGTGACTTGATCGAGCGCTAGCGCCGCGGCCCTTTTTCTCAAGGGTATACTAGCGATAGCCTAGTGTGGACGGGGCTCGCAGCCATATACCGGGTGGTGTACAGAAGGGATGCCTAACCGCACGAACGCGATGTGCATCACCCCGCATCGCGTTCACCGATGAAGTACTTCGTCTCCAAGTTCGAGCAGGAATTCGGCCCGTATTCGCTCGCCGAGATCAAGGACTACGCGGCGAGCGACGCCTTCGCTCCCAAGGACCGCGTGCGCATCGAAGGCAGCACGCAGACTTGGCGGATCGAGCAGATTCTTCATCAGTTTCGGCCGCTCGACCCGGAGCTTCCGGCCGAGGATTCGACCGCAGCGCCCGCTCGGCCCTGGCGACGTTTCTGG
>CAZILI010000459.1:0-3292 GCA_964539965.1 uncultured Burkholderiales bacterium
CGCCGAGGCCCAGCCCGTCCGGTCCGTGGCGATCTGCCAGACGGCCGCGGGGATGTGATGCTCGTACGCCCCGGCGCCGATGAAATTGAGGTAATGGCCGTCGGCTTGCGCGCGCTCGTTCATGCGCCGCGCGATCGCCATTTCCGATAAGCCCGCCGGCACCTGCCGCAGGCCTTTGCTCATCAGCTCGGCCGGGATCTCGTCGAACAGCGCCTCGATCGAGCACGCGCCGATCGAGGCGAGCATCGCCTCGACGTCGGCTTGGGTGTGGGGAACAAAGGGCATCGACGAGATTCCCTAATGTTGCTCGCTGTCGATGACTTTCTGATAGTCAGCCGCCGACAGCAAGCGCTCTAGATCTTTGGCATCGTTCGGCTTGAGCTTGAACATCCACGCCGAGTAGCAATCTTCGTTGATAAGTTGGGGCGCGCTCTCGACGGCGTCGTTCTTTGCCACCACCGTGCCGGCGATCGGCGCATACACGTCGGAGGCCGCCTTTACCGATTCGACCACGGCGCACTCTTCGTTCTGCAAGAGCGCGCGCCCGACCTCGGGATTCTCCACGAACACCATATCACCGAGCGCGTCTTGCGCGTGGTCGGTGATGCCCACCGTGACCGTACCGTCGCTTTCCAGCCGAACCCATTCATGACTCTTGGTGTATTTCAAGCTTTCGGGGATATTCACGTTGTCTCCTCGATCAAAACCTTGCCGTGGCGCACGAACGGCGGGCGCACGACGCGCGCCGACAGCATCCGCTCGCGCACGCTCACTTCGACCGTATCGCCGGCCTTAACCGCGGCGGGCACGCGCGCGAGCGCGATCGAGCGCTGCAGGGTCGGCGAGAAGCTTCCGCTGGTCGTCTCGCCCGCGCCGTGTCGCGTCGCCACCGCCTGGTGCGAGCGCAACACGCCCTTGTCCAACAGCAGCAAGCCAAGCAGTTGCCGCGCCGGCTTCGCCGCCGTCAAGCCGCGCTTGCCCACGAAATCGCGCTCGCTCTTCATGTCCACCGTCCAGGCGAGGCCGGACTCGAGCGGCGTGACGTTCTCGTCCATGTCTTGCCCGTACAAGTTCATGCCGGCCTCCAGTCGCAGCGTGTCGCGTGCTCCCAAGCCGATCGGCTTCACACCCTGAGCGAGTAGAGCACGCCAGGCGGCGGGCGCCCGCGCGCTGGGCAGCATGATCTCGAAGCCGTCTTCGCCCGTGTAGCCGGTGCGCGCGACGAACAACTCGCCCGACTGCGCGGCGTAGAACGGCGCAAGGGCTGGCCCTACGGCGTGCACTTCTGCGAGCGCGCGGCCCGCCTTGTCGCGCGCCTGCGGCCCCTGCACGGCGAGAATGGCTAACTCGTCTCGGGCGCTGATCGACACGTCATGTCCCTGCGCCGCTCTGCCCAGCCAAGCCAGATCCTTGTCGGCCGTGCCGGCGTTCACTACCAGGCGAAACCTGGTGTCGGAGACGAAGTACACGATGAGATCGTCCAGCACACCGCCCGCCTCGTTTAGCATGCAGGTGTACAGCGCTTTGCCGGGCGTGACGAGCTTGTCGATGTTGTTGGCGATCAGATAGCGCAGGTAGGTCCGAGCCCCGCGCCCTTCGAGGTCGACCGCGCGCATATGCGAGACGTCGAACACGCCCGCGTCGCGACGCACCTGATGGTGTTCTTCGATCTGAGAGCCGTAGCTCACCGGCATTTCCCAGCCGGCGAAATCCACCAGCTTGGCGCCGGCGGCGCGATGTTCGGCGATTAGCGCGGTTTGCTTGAGCATCGTCGGTTTCGGCGCGGACAAAGAGCGATGCGGAGGGTCCGCGTCGATCATACCGCAAGGACCGCTACGGATAAAACAGCAACAAGCGATAGCCGACCGCGCGCAGCGCGCCGACGCCCAGCTTGAGCCGCACGCCGAGTTCGGCATTGGCGGGCATGCCTTGCGCGGCATCGGCGGGGTTGGCCAAGTAGTCGCCCGGGTTGAGCACCTTGCGCGCGATCGGCTGGTCGCGCGCGTCGGTTAGAGTCAATTCGAGCGACGGATGCGCCTGCACGAACCGCGCGCGGTTGCGCACCGAGGCGATCAGCGTGATCTCGCCCTCGCGCGCGGGATCGATCTGCAAGTCGGAGGCTTCAATGGTGACCTGCGAGAGATCTTTCCAGAGCGCGACCCGGCAGCCGAATAGGCCGCAAACGGCTTCGAGCAGGGGCCGCGCCCCGGGATAGTCGCGTGCCAGCTCGCTGCGGTAGAAGAGCGCAATTTGCAGCGCCAACAGCAGCGCCAGCAGCGCCACGCCGATGCGCCACCACGGGCCTTCCACGCGATCGGTGAGCACCAGCGGCGGTTTCTCCAGCACGTCGCCGGCTGCGCTCAACGGGGGAGCGGTGCGGGTCAAGGTCGCGGCGGCTACCGCGGCCGCCATGGCGCGCGGCGTTGCGGCTTCGTGTGCGGCGGTTGCGCCGGCCTCGGACGGCGCGCCGGCGGCGGCCTCGCGCGCTGCCTGGTCGGCGTCGAGCTCGATGCTTTCCAGCGCGTTGAACACGTGGTCGCACTTGCCGCAACGCACATGTCCTTGCCCCGATCCGAGCTGGCTCGGCGAGACGTAGAAGCTGGTGGCACAACTCGGGCAAGTGGTCTTGACGCGCTTCACGCTCGTGATCTCCTACCCCTACCGGTAGGATGCCTCATGGCTAGTGTGGAAAAGGCTAACAGGATGATACTCCCCGGTACGAGGCGGCAACGCCGGTCAACGCCGGCCGCTTAAGCATACCCAATCGTCCTCGCCATCGTACACCGAGAGCGTGACCTGCGGCCGATAGGCCTCGATGACCGCCGGCGCTTGTTCCGCCAGCACGCCGGCGAGCACGATCCGTCCGCCGGTCCGCGTCGCCGCGATCAGTACCGGCGCCAGCACGATGAGCGGATTGGCGAGGATGTTCGCCAGGGTGATATCGACCGGGTGACCCGGCGCCACGTCCGGCAGATGAAATTCGGCGCGCACCTGGTTGGCACGCGCATTGGCGCGCGCGACCTCCACCGCTTGCGCATCGATGTCTACCCCCACAGCGAGCGCCGCGCCGAGTTTGAGCGCGGCAATTGCCAGTATGCCGGAGCCGCAGCCGTAGTCGAGAACCGACTCGCCGCCCACTAGGTTGGCTTCGAGCCAGCGCAGGCACAGCCGGGTGGAGGGGTGGATTCCGGTGCCGTCGGCGCGACAGGGGTCGAGCCGGGGATGAGCGGCCATGGATAAGCTGATCGCGGTGATCAAGCGCGAGTATCTCGAGCGCGTCCGGACCAAGTGG
>CAZILI010000460.1:0-3288 GCA_964539965.1 uncultured Burkholderiales bacterium
ACGGTCTGGATGAAGTCTCGATCTTGGGGCCGACCTCGATCGCCGAGGTGAAAGGCAGCAAAGTCGAGCGCTACCACGTCGCGCCGGAAGACTTCGGCTTCAAGCGCGCCAAGTTCGAAGACGTGGCGGGCGGTGATCCACAGCACAACGCCAAGGTGATCCGCGGCATCTTCGAAGGCAAGGACCGTGGGCCGCGGCGCGACTTCTTGGTGCTGAATAGCGGCTTCGCTTTGTATGCAGCCGATGCGGTCAGCCGCCCGGAAGACGGGATGCGCAAGGCGCAAGAGCTGATCGATTCAGGCGCAGCGCTCAGCAAGCTCGGCGAGTTCGCCAAAGCGAGTCAGGCGATTCGACCGCAGTAGCGGGGCCGGTGCGTTCGTGACTACGCGCAGGCGCAGTCTCACCGGCAGTATTCGCCTGCGCCAAGCGCAAGGCCGGCTGCCGGTGTTGTCCGAAATCAAGGTCCATTCGCCCAAAGACGGCGATCTCTTGCGCGGGCGTACGCCCGAGGCGCTGGCGACCCTCATGGGCGCGCGCGCCATCGCGGGGCTGTCGGTGGTCACCGAGCCCAAGGATTTCGGCGGCAGCCTGGATTTGGTGCGCCGCGTGCGCGGCCTGATCGAGGCGCCGATCCTGCGCAAAGACTTCGTCACCGACGAGCGTGGCTTGGACGAAACGCTCAGCGCCGGGGCGGACGCGATACTGCTGACGGTAGCGGTGCTCGGCATCGAGGCGCTCGCCGGGCTCAATCGCGCGGCGCACGAGCGCGGGCTCGAGACTCTGGTGGAAACTCATAGTCGCGAAGAGATCGCGCAAGTACTCGAGCACGAGATCGAAGTCGATCTGCTGGGTGTGAACAACCGCAATATCTTGCTGCTGGAAAAGGACGACGGCGATGTGGCGCTAACGGAGTCGCTCGCCGCGCTCGTCCCATCCGGGGCGCTGCTGCTGTCCGAAAGCGCCATCCGCGGGCCCGCAGATGCGCGCCGCGCGCGCGACGCCGGCGCCGACGCGGTGTTGGTCGGGACGTCGTTCTTGTTGGCACCCGACACCGGGGCGGCGATCGATGCGCTGGGACAAGTAGGCTGGCCACGCGCCGCGCGATGACGCGGGTCAAGTGCTGCGGTATCACTTCGCTCGAAGACGCCTGGCTGTGCGCGGAAGAAGGCGCGCACGCGCTAGGCTTCGTGGTCGAATACCCGCAGCGCGTGCCGTGGAACCTGACGCGACAGCAAGCAAGCCTACTAATCGCGCGCATGCCGCCGTTCGTCGCTGCGGTCGCGGTGGTCGGAGGGGAAGCCGAGCACATCGTCGCCATCGCGCAAGGCACCGGCGTGCAGGCCGTGCAGCTGCACGCCGATGAGAGCGAAGCCACGGTGGAACGTGTAGCGAAAGCGCTGCGGCCCGACGTTGCGGTGATCAAGGCGCTGCGCATCGATATCGCTCGAACCGAGGTCGATCCCGCTTCTTGGCAAGCGGCCGGGCAGCGCTACTACGACGCCGGCGCGAGCGCGTTGCTGATCGACTCGAAAAGCGCCGCGCGTCCGGCGGGAACGGGAACCACAGTGGATTGGACCCTCGCGCGCGCGGTAGTCGGGCAGGCGCCCTGCCCGGTGATTCTCGCCGGCGGCCTCAATCCGAGCAACGTCGCGCTGGCGATCGACAATGTCCGACCGTACGCGGTGGACGTCATCAGCGGCATCGAAGACGCCGCCCATCGCAAAGTCCGCGCTCGGGTGCGCGACTTCGTTCGTGCTTGCCGGGAGTGATTGCCGAGCGCCGGTGGCGGCAGGCGGCGTCTCTGCGCGGTCCAACGCCTGCGGCATCCTCGAGTGACGACGCAAGGAGACCTGCACTTTGCGCAACCCCTTCGATCGCGTATCCTCTTGAAACCCCGCATGCGCGCCAGATTTTTTGCAACGTAGCGCCGCGGCGACGAAGCGCATCGATAGAGGACGACCATGGACATGACGCTCAATGCGTTCAAGCAGAACTTGAAGGCCGGCAAGCCGCAAATCGGCCTGTGGAGCAGTTTATGCAGCAACATCGCGGCCGAGATCATCGCCGGCGCCGGCTTCGATTGGGTGCTGATCGATACCGAGCATTCTCCCAACGAGCTGCAGGGCGTGCAGAGCCAGTTGCAGGCCTTTGCCGCCTATCCCACCATGCCGGTGCTGCGCCCGGCGTGGAACGACATGGTGCTCATGAAGCGCTATCTCGATATCGGCGTGCAGTCGTTCTTGGTTCCGTTCGTGCAAAACGCCGAGGAGGCGCGCCGCGCGGTGAGCTACACGCGCTATCCCCCGCAAGGCGTGCGCGGCGTGTCGACTTCGGTGCGTGCGAACCGCTATGGGCGCGTCAAGGATTATCACAAGCTCGCGGGCGATCAGATCTGCATGCTGGTGCAAGCGGAAACCCGCACCGCGCTGAAGAATCTCGACGAGATCTTGGCGGTGGAAGGCGTTGACGGCGTGTTCGTCGGCCCGCAAGATCTCGCCGCCGACTTGGGCCATCTCACCAATCCCGCCCATCCCGACGTGCAAGCGGCGATCGCGGACGCGTTCGCGCGCATACGAAAAGCCAACAAGTCGCCCGGCATCGTGGTCTCGAACGAAGCCGATGCGCGCAAGTGGCTCGATCACGGCGGACTATTCGTCGCCGTGGGCTCGGATCAAAACATCCTGGCGCGCCAGACCGAAGCGCTGGTGGCGAAGTACAAGGCGTAGCAAAGCTGCGAGCCGGAAAAGGGACCATCGACTAGAGGGGAAAACGCCATGGCTCCAAGTAGCACCAAGATCATCGACATCAAAGCCTTTCCGACTTCCTTTCCGGTCAAACAGCGCGTGACCCTCGGCATCGGCACGGCGGTGAAGCGCGACGCGGTGGTGGTCAAGGTGGTCACCGAAGGCGGGCTGGTCGGCTACGGCGAATCGCACCACGGCCGCGCGCTCGGCAGCGTGGCGCATCTCGTCAACAACACGCTCAAGCAACTCGTCATGGGCATGGACGCCACCGATGTGGTGGGCATCTGGGCGAAGATCTACAAATTCCAACTCGGCAGCCACGGCATGGGCGCGGCGTGCTGCTTGGCGATGAGCGGGCTGGATCAGGCGTGCTGGGATATCCGCGGCAAGGCGGTAGGTTGGCCGCTGTACAAGCTGTTGGGCGGCACGGCTAAGCCGATCCCCGCCTACGCCGGCGGTGTGTCGCTCGGCTATCAAGAACCCGGCGCGCTGGTCGAAGAGGCGCACCCGCACGTGCAAGCGGGCTACAAGGTCCAGACGCTTT
>CAZILI010000461.1:0-404 GCA_964539965.1 uncultured Burkholderiales bacterium
ATCATGGCGAGCGCACCGAACATGCAATCGGCCATGCGAAAGCCGGTAAGGCCGCGCGCCGCGCACGCCGCCGGCAGCACGCCGTTGCCCACGGTGCCGGCGGGGCAGACGACCTCGATGGCGCGAAACACACCTTCGTTGTTCGGGATCGCCTGCGGCAGCACCGATCGCACGGCGGTGTAGGAGGCCGCCTTGGTGAAGGACAAGGTGTTGTTGATTGCGCCTTTCACCTGCGGCGAGGTGCCGGTCCAGTCCACGATCATGTGGTCGCCGCGCTTGCGCACGGTGACGAACAGTCTGATCGGCTTGCCGTAGTCCACCCCATCGTCGTCGATCCAATCTTCGAAGCTCCATTCCCCATCGGGGAGGGCAGCGAGCGCCGCGCGCGTCAGGCGCTCGGCGTA
>CAZILI010000461.1:414-3283 GCA_964539965.1 uncultured Burkholderiales bacterium
GATAGATCTGCGTGTCGGCAGCGCCGTAGCGGGCAACCAGCTCCTTGAATTGCCTCTCGGCGATGTGGCATGCCGCGAGTTGCGCGCGCAGGTCGCCGAAAACCTTGACCGGCAGGCGCACGTTGGCTTCGATGAGCGCGGCGAGCGTTTCGTTGCGCCGCCCAGCCGCGTAGAACTTAAGCGGCGGCATGCGCAGGCCCTCGGCATAGATCTCTGTCGAGTCCGAGGCGTTCGAGCCGGCAACCCGCCCGCCGACGTCGGTGTGGTGACACACGGTGCAAGCGAACGCCATGCGCCCGCCGTCGACGTAGATCGGCTTGAACAAGAAGATATCGGGCAGATGCATCCCGCCGCTGAACGGGTCGTTCATGAGATACACATCGCCCTCTTGCATCTCGTCGCCGAAACGGCGCATCACGGCTTGCAGTGCGGTCGGCAGCGAGCCGAGATGGCCGGGCAAGGTGAGGCCCTGCGCGACCAGGCGGCCCTCGGCGTCAGCGAGCCCCGTCGAGTAGTCCATGTTGTCCTTCAGCACGCCCGAGTAAGTGGTGCGAAACACGGTTAGCGCCATCTCGTCGGCGATGGAAAACAGCGCGTTCTTGAAGAGTTCGAACGCGATAGGATCCAGTGGTGTTTGGTCGTGTCCCATAGATTGTCCTGGTGCGGCCTGCCCTCGAAATTCCCGCGCCCGCGCCGTCGCGAGGAATTCCGACCGACGCGCAGCCCGCGCGAATAGACGGTAGTATATTCTCTCTGGTATTTGGTCCCGCAGTGAACGGAGCAAACCATGAGTACTGCCGCCGCAAGACAAAGTGACACGCGCCCGACGGCGCGCATCGTGGACGCGTATCGTGACAAGACACCCGGCTCGGCCGCGTGGTTCGCGCGCGCAAGGGAGGTCTTTCCGAGCGGCCTCACGCACGACTCGCGCGTGCTCGACCCCTATCCTCTGTACGCTGCGCGTGCCCAAGGGCCGCGTAAGTGGGACGTGGACGGCAACGAGTACGTCGACTACTTCGGCGGTCACGGTGCGATGCTGCTGGGACACTGCGCGCCGGAGGTGGTCGAGGCCGTGCAACGCCAAATCACGCTGGGGACGCATTTCGGCTCGGCGCATGAGTTGGAAGTGCGTTGGGCGGAGCTGGTGCAGCGGCTGGTGCCGTGCGCCGAGCGGGTGCGCTTCACCTCATCCGGCACGGAGGCGACCTTGCTCGCGCTCCGATTGGCGCGCGCCTTTACCGGTCGCGACAAGATCGTCCGCTTCCTCGGCCACTTTCATGGCTGGCACGATCACGTCGCTGCCGGCAGCTTCTCTCACTACGACGGCTCGCGCCCGGTCGGCCTGCTGCCCGCCAGCGTGGAAGCGACCCTGCTGCTGCCGACCGACAGCTCCGCGCCGGTGGTAGCCGCGCTCGAGCAACGCGACGACGTCGCGGCCGTGATCGTCGAGCCGTCGGGCGCCTCCTGGGGGCAGGTACCCCTACCGGAGGGGTTTCTGCGCGACTTGCGCGAGGTGACGGCGCGGCGCGGGGTGGTCCTCATCTTCGACGAAGTCATTACCGGCTTTCGCGCCAGCCCAGGGGGTGCGCAACAGGCGCTCGGCATCAAGGCAGACCTGTGCACCATGGGCAAGATCGTCTCCGGCGCGCTGCCCGGCGGCGCGCTCGCGGGCCGGCGCGACATCATGGCGGCGCTCGACTTCGACGCGACACGCCGCGCAGGCCGTGAGAAGGTCGCGCATCAAGGCACGTTCAACGCCAATCCGCTGGTCGCCTCCGCAGCGATCGCCACTCTCGAAACGGTCGCCAAAGGTGAGGTCTGCGCGCGCGCGACGGCGACCACGGCCTCGCTTACGGCACGCCTAAACGACCTGTTCGCAGCCGAGGGCGTAGCATGGGCGGCCTACCACCAATACTCGCTGTTTCACGTGTTCACCAATCCGGCCCATCTACAGATCAACCCGCGCGACTTCGACCCGTTGCGGTTCGGATTCGAGGGTCTCAAAAAGGCGAAGAACGCCGCGCTGGCGAACAAGCTGCGGCTCGCCATGCTGGTCAACGGTGTCGACATTCAGGGCGCGCCGGGCGGCTGTGTATCGGCCACCCATGGCGAGCGGGAAATAGACGAAACGCTCGAGGCGATGCGCCGGTCGGTTCGCGCCCTGCGCGACGAGGGCGACCTGGCCTAGCGACACATATGTACGTTCCCAAACATTTCGAGCAGAACGATCGTCGCCTGCTGGTCGAAGTGATGCAGACGCACGGGTTTGCTTTGCTCGTGAGCGCGGGCGCGGACGGCGTACCGTTCGCGACTCACTTGCCGGTCGTAGTCGCTCGCGACGGTGAGGCGGTGCGCATCGAAGGCCACATGGCGCGCGCCAATCCGCATTGGCAGTTCTTGCAAGCCGATCCGCGCGCGCTGGTAGTGTTCAGCGGGCCGCATTGCTACGTGTCCCCCTCTCTATATCAAGACAAGGACAACGTGCCCACCTGGAACTACGTGGCGGTGCACGCCTACGGCAAGGCGCGTTTGGTGCAGGCGCGCGACGACAAGCATCGGGCGCAGCGCACACTGGTGCGCGCGCTCGAGCCGACTTACGAATCGCAGTTCGACGCGCTGGACGAGCGCTACCTCGAGGCAAGGCTCGCCGGTATCGTGGCCTTCGAGATCGACGTCGAGCGGTTGGAGGGCAAATTCAAGCTGTCTCAAAACCGCCCCGCCGCGGATCAGGTCAACGTGCACAAGGCGCTTTCCGCGGGAGACGAGAACGCACAACAGATCGCGCGCTGGATGCAGCGCCTCGTGCTTTGACGGCCGACGCCGACCACGAAGTGTGGATGCGCGAGGCGCTCGCCCTTGCGCGCGAGGC
>CAZILI010000462.1:0-3280 GCA_964539965.1 uncultured Burkholderiales bacterium
CATAGGTCGCCGTGATGGTGGAAGGCGAATCCGCCGCGAGGACGACTACTTCGCGTCCGCTGTCGGCCCTGGCGGCGAGCGCACAGGCGCTTGCGGCGCGCTCCGCAGGCGTATTGACGACGACCAAGTCGAGCGGATCACAGATTTCCGCGCAAAGCTCGCTCAATACGGTACCGGTGTTCGGAGTCTTCAGAAGGGCCTCCAACCCACGCATCGCGGGTACCACGTACAGTCCGGCCGGCCCGGGCAAGGCCACTTGGGCCATGCCCTTCTCGCCGCTTAGAACGTGCCGCAACTCATGGCGCGCGGCGAGCCCCAACGCCGTAGCGATCTCGCCGGCGGTCTGATCCAGCAACAGCACCTTGAGCCCCAGCCGGGCGGCGGCGGTCGCGAAGTTGATCACGAACATAGTACGGCCACTGCCCGCGCGACCGGCAGTGACCGGCACGACGCGCAGTCCACCCGCTCCCAGCAGACGGCGTAACCCCGCCGCTTGATCGAGCGCGCTATGCATGCCGCTGCTCACCCAAAATCGCCAGTGGAGCCATGATGCTGGCCGCGAATGCGCGATACTCTTCCTCGCGCAGGGCAAACATCGGCCGGGTAGCCGCTTTGAATGCGCTGTGCACGAGGTAGCCCACATTCGGCGAGTGCAGGTCTTCGGGTACCCGCTGCCCGTTGGTGACAAATTGGACGGCGAGTCGGTGGCGAATGGCGACGTCCAACGCGCCGCCTATCTTGGCCGCCTCGTCGATTTTAGTGAGGATGGCACCGTACAAGCCCCGTCCCTGGTAGGCCTGCACGACATCCTCCAGCGTTTCGGTCTGCGCCGCCGCCGACAATAGCAGCACGCGTTGCACTTCGGTGCCGGTGAACAACGCCATCTGCTCCGCGAGTCTGGCGTCGCGCTGCGGCACACCTGTGGTATCGATCAGCACGAGATGTTTGTCACGCATCCCCGCCAGCACGGCTTGGAGCGACATCTCGTCTTGCACCGCGTGCACCGGCACGCCTAGTATCTTGCCGTAGATGCGCAGCTGATCCTGCGCGCCGATGCGATAGGTGTCGGTGCTGATCAGGCCGAGCTTGCTCGCACCGTACTTGACGACGCAGCGCGAGGCGAGTTTGGCCGCGGTCGTGGTCTTGCCGACCCCGGTTGGGCCGACCAGGGCGTACACCCCGCCCCGGTCCACCAAGTTGTGCGACGAAGCGACACAGTGCAGGCTCTTGCCGAGTGCGCTTTGGATCCAAGATTCGCCCTGGCTGTGCGAATAGTCGTCGGGCAAGCGCTCGGTGAGATAGCGTCCGAGCGCGGGACTAAATCCAGCCGCGAGTATGCTTTGTAACAGTTTCAGCCGCAGCGGTTTGCGCTTCTGTGTTTCGTCCCACGCGGAATTCGCCAGCTGCTGCTCGAGCATGCCGCGCATGGATTTGATCTCGGCGAGAAGACCGGCGTCGACAGTCGGAAACCGCGCGGGTTCGACTTTGGCGGCCGGCGCGACGCGTTCGGCGCGCGGGCTTACCGGCATGACCGCGGCGAGCGGAGTCGGCGCGCCCTGCGTTGCGGGGCGCGGTGCCGCGACGCGCTGCGTCGCTGCAGCGGCGAAGGGAGCCTTGGCAGTGACCTTGGGCGATTCTGCCTTGGGGTTTACCAAGACCACGAGATCATCCTGCGCCACTGCGAGCATTTCGACGCCCTCGGACGTTTCGCGCGAACTTAAGATCACTGCCTCAGCGCCGAGTTGCTCGCGCACCGCCTTCAATGCCGCGCGCGAGGTTTTCGCCACGACTTTCTTGACGCTCATGACCTAACTCCCACCATGGAACCTACTTTGATCCTGATCGAATCCGGCACTTCGCGATGCGCAAGCACGGCCAGTTGGGGCAGCACCCTGCGCAGCATCTTGGCGAGCGGCAAGCGCAACCGGTCGCTCGCCAGCATGACCGCCGGGTGGCCGAGCGCTTCCTGCCGCTGAACGGCTGTCGCCGTGTCGCGTAGCAGCGTCTCTGCGAGGCCCGGTTCGATGCCAAGAGCATCGGCCGGTCCCTGCGCGATGGCCTGCTGCAATAGCCGCTCCAACTCCGGCTCCAGCACGATGACATTGAGTTCGCTCGCACCGCCGTAGATTTGCTGCACGATGGCGCGGGCCAGCGCGACGCGAACGTGCGCCGTCAGTTCCACCGCATCTTGCGTGCGCGCCCCATGCTCGGCCAGCGCCTCGACAATCGTCCGCAAATCGCGGATCGCCACGCCCTCTTCGAGCAGGTTCTGCAGCACGCGTTGCAGGGTGGCGATCGGAATCAGCTTCGGCACCACGTCCTCGATCAGTTTCGGCGCGTGCTTGCCGAAGTGATTTACCAGTTCTTGGACCTCTTGGCGGCCGAGCAAGCTTGCGCCGTAGGTCCGCAGCAAGTGGCTCAAATGAGTGGCCACGACCGTGCTGGCGTCCACCACGGTGTAGCCCTGCACCTGCGCTTGATCGCGCATCGCGGCGTCGATCCAGACCGCCGGTAGCCCGAACGCGGGGTCCTTGGTGGGCGTGCCCGGAAGTGTTCCGCTCACGCGTCCCGGATCGATCGCCAAGAACATACCGTTCATGACTTCCCCCTCGGCCACGGCCACGCCTTTGAGGGTGACTCTATAGCCGGTGGGCTTTAGCTCCAAGTTGTCACGGATGTGGACGGCGGGCGGCAGAAAGCCCACTTCTTGCGCGAACTTCTTGCGTATGCCCTTGATGCGCTTGAGCAGTTCGCCGCCTTGGCTCTGGTCGACCAACGCGATCAAGCGGTACCCGACCTCTAAGCCGAACACGTCCACGGGCGCGATGTCGTCCCAGCTCGCTTCGTGCGACTCCTCTTTTGCGACCGGGGTGGGCTCGGGCACGACCTTGGCCGCCTCTTGGCGCTGTTTGAGCCACCAAGTCGCGGCGCCGATACCGCCGGCGAACAGCAGGAAGGCGAAATGAGGCATGCCAGGGATGAAACCCAGCAGAGCGAGCACGCCGGCGGTCAGGGCCAAAACTTGGGGCAGGTTGAACAGCTGGGAAACCAGCTGCTGCCCGATGTCCTGTCCCGTGCCCACACGGCTCACCACCAGGCCCGCCGCGGTGGAGATGATGAGCGCCGGGATCTGCGCCACCAAGCCGTCGCCGATGGCGAGCAAGATGTAGTTGTTGACGGCCTGCTCGAAACCCAGGTCGTGGCGGAATAGGCCGACGGCCAAGCCGCCGACCATGTTCACGAACAGAATCAAGATACCGGCGACGGCGTCGCCCCGCAC
>CAZILI010000463.1:0-3264 GCA_964539965.1 uncultured Burkholderiales bacterium
TATCCGGCTCGGCCGCCGCATCTACGGCAACCTGCAAAGCTCGATGCGCTACATCCTCGCGGTGCACGTGCCCATCGCGGGCATGGCGCTGTTGCCGCTGCTGTTGGGCTGGCCGTTCATGTTCTTCCCCGTGCACGTGCTGTTTCTGGAGTTCGTGATCGATCCCGCCTGCACCACGGCCTTCGAAGGCCAGCCCGCGAGCGAGGACAGCATGCGCCGGCCGCCAAGGCGACCGGACGAGCCGCTGTTCAGCCGCGCTATGGTCATGCTGAGCGCGGTGCAAGGGCTGGCGGTGCTGGTGGCGGTTGCCGCCGTGTATGCGACGGCGCTCGCGGCCGAGGTTGCCGCGCCGAGCGCCCGCGCGCTTGCTTTCACCACGCTGGTGTTGGGCAATCTCGGGTTGATCTTCGTGAACCTATCGGCTTCGCGCACCGTGCGCGGCAGCGTACGGGCCGAGAATCGAGCGCTGTGGTGGGTGGCCGGGGGCGCCACTGCGGCGCTCGCGCTGGCCTTGTTCGTCCCCGCGATGCGCGAGCTGTTTTCGTTCGGGCCGGTGTCGGCAGCGCAACTCGCCGGCGCCGTGCTCGCTGCGCTAGCTAGCTTGGTAGGGTTCGATATGGCCAAGCTTGCGCGGCGCCGAAGCCGCGCCTAGCCCTAGCCACGCAAACTCGCGCAGACGCGCTCTAGCCGCGCGCGCACTTCGTGCGCCAGCTCCGCGACCCCGGGCCGGTCGACCAGATCCAACACGGCCACCGGATCCATGAACGCCACCACGACCTTGCCGTCGGTTGCTTGCCTTACCACGACATTGCAGGGAAGCAGCAGGCCGATATCCGGATCGGCGGTCAAGGCGCGATGGGCGAGCGGGGGATTGCAGGCGCCCAAGATGCGATAGGGCGCGTGCTCGACGTTTAGCTTTGCCTTCATCACGGCCTTCACGTCGATATCGGTGAGCACACCGAAACCCTCCGTCTTCAGGGCCTGCGTCACGCGCTCGACCGCGTTGTCGAAGCTCGTGTTGAGTTCGGTGCTAAATCCGTACATGGTGTGTGACCTCAGGCAAAAGATGCTAGCTTAACGAACCTTACGCTAGCGCCCTTGATCTAGGTCAACTCCGACCTGCGCCATATACTCCCAAAAGTATGTGCGGGTATAGCGCTCGTGCACAGGGCTCTTGCCGATATACCCCCCAGGTATAGGGCTAGTCGTCCAGCAAATGCTTCACCACCCGCGCGCTTGCCGGCTTGGCGACCGCCGCGTGGGTACGACGCTGCGGGCCGTGCGCGAGCAGTTGCGCCCATCCCGGCGCGACGATCTCTGCCTCCGGCGCTTGGTCGGCGTGCTGGGGCGCGGCGTCTGCGCGTCGCTTGCTGCGAAGAATCTTGGTAGTTTGCTTCATGGTGTAGAGGAGCGGGGACTGATTGTAAGCAAAATAAGACCGCCGCTGGCGCGCTGAGTTCCCCTCCGCGCGCGTTCACCCAGTCTTGACCTGGATCAAACTCGATCGCGCCGGGCTGCCTTAGCATGCTGACATCGCTCGAGGAACGCGCGCCATGTACAACTCTCCGTTGCACTACTGTCAGGCTTGCAAGCAATACATCGCGCTCGACCAAACGCTGGACGACTGCCGCAGCGAGCACGAATGCGCAATCGAACATTGCCCGCTGGCGCACTTGTTTACCCCCGACACGACACTCACCACGGTCGCCCCCGGCGACGTGACGCAAGAGGTGAGCGGTCCCGCCAAGCACCACTGGCCTCGCGTCGGGTAGATCTGCCCTCGTGCCGCACAACGTCGAGAGCTATCTTGCCTATGCGCCGCGCGGCGTCGGACTGTTGTGCGCCGTGGCCTGTTTCACCGTCGAGGAAAACGTCTACGGCTGGTACGTGGGCGCGAGCGGCAACGAGTATGCGAGCGCGTTTTTCCTGCTCGAGCGGTTCTACTCCCGCCACGCCACGGCTTTCCACCACACCTCGGGCGACGATCTGTACGGCGCTTGGGTGACCGATTTTCCTCCGCTGCAGCAGCCCCTCGAAGGCTCGCCGTTGCCCGAGGCGCTCAGTCACGAACTGGGGCGAGCGCAAAACGCTCAACATTGGCTCGTTTATCGCAACGATCCCGGCGCCGAGCCGGAGATTGCCGCCTGCCGCGCCGCCGAGTTGCCGCTCGGCACGGTAGGGGTGCGCAACGCGCGGCTCAACCAATTCGATCGCAGCGACGCCGTTTGGACCCACTCGACCGCGCGGTTCGATCTGCATGTGCTCGATTACCTGAAGGACAATTGGCCGCTCGACTTTGCGTCCGCCGACCGACCGCGCACGACAACTCTTTCGGCACTGGAGAAACCATGGAAGCAAAAGTAATCAAATTCCACGACGAGGCGCGCGCCAACATCGTGGCGGGGGTGAATCTGCTCGCCGACGCGGTGAAAGTTACTTTGGGGCCGAAGGGCCGACTGGTGGTGCTGGAGCGCTCGTACGGCTCGCCCACGGTCATCAACTCCGGTGTCGCGGTGGCGAAGGAAATCGAGCTGAAGGACCATTTTTTGAATTTGGGCGCGCGCATGATGCGCGAAGTCGCCGCCAAGACCTCCGAAATGGCAGGCGACGGGACCACCACGGCGACCGTGCTCGCCCAGGCGATCGTGCTGGAGGGCATGAAGTACGTCGCGGCCGGCATCAATCCGATGGACTTGAAGCGTGGCATCGACTTGGCGGTGGCGAGCGTGGTCGCGCGGTTGAAGGAAATCGCGGTGGCGTGCTCGACCAGCAAAGAGATCGCGCAAGTGGCGACCATTTCGGCCAACGGCGACACCGGCATCGGCGACATCGTCGCGCAAGCGATGGACAAGGTGGGCAAACAAGGCGTGATCACGGTGGAAGACGGCCGCGGCCTGCAGAACGAACTCGAAATCGTGGAGGGCATGCAATTCGACCGCGGCTACCTGTCGCCGTACTTCATCAACATGCCAGACAAGCAGATGGTGACCTTGGAGGAGCCGCACATCTTGATTCACGACAAGGAGATCTCCAGCATCGGCGACTTTCTCCCCTTGCTCGAGCAAGTCTCACAGAGCGGCAAGCCGTTGCTGATCATCGCCGAGGACGTGACCGGAGAGACTTTGGCGACCTTGGTGGTCAACGCGCTGCGCGGCACGCTCAAGGCGTGCGCGGTGAAGGCGCCCGGCTTCGGTGACCGCCGCAAGGCCATGCTGGAGGACATCGCGGTGCTCACCGGCGGCACGCTCATCTCGGAGGAGACCG
>CAZILI010000464.1:0-3260 GCA_964539965.1 uncultured Burkholderiales bacterium
CGACGCCGCTCGCGGCGCACCGGGCCGCGAGCTGCTGCGTGAACTTGGGCGCGTCGCCCGACTCGTCGTCGGGCGAATACACCCCGCCGGCGAGCGGCGTCCGCGAGCCCGCCAGCGCGGGCTCGACGGCAACGCACTCTGCCGCGTTCTTGTCGATCAGAGTCAAACCGAACCCGCGCATGGCGTCGGCCGCGCGCCGCGCGTGGTCGAACTCCTGCGTGCTCTGGAAAAGATGCAGAATGCCGCGCGTCGCGTGATCGTAGGCGATGCCGGTTTGCGCGCGCAGCGCTTGCAGCGCCGCACGGCTATACAGGCCGAGACACACCAGCGCGCTCGTGTTGGCGCGCGTGCGGGCGTAGCTGCACTCGCGCAAGAAGCGCAAGCCCCACAGCCATTGCTGCGCATCCAGCCGCAGCCGAAACAGCAGCGGCGCGTCCTCTCGGCCGAGCCAGGCGAGTATCTTGCGCGGCGCCTGCGGATTCGCCCACGGCTCAGCGTGGCTCACCGTGATCTGGCCGCCGTTGGCATAGCTGGTCGCCATGCCGGCGGCGTCGTTCGCGTCGACTACCGCTACCTCGTGGCCGTGCTGGCGCAAATACCACGCCGTGGTGACGCCGACCACCCCGGCGCCCAGTACGATCACTTTCATCGCGCTGCGCGAAGGAGTATGCTCACGCGAGCTTTTTTCGCGGAGGAGATCATGATCAAACGGTACCATACCGGTAAACGACTGTCGCAAATGGTGGTGCACAACGGTGTCGCCTATCTCGCCGGCCAAGTGGCAGAAGATCCGAAGCAGGACGTGAGCGGCCAGGCGAAGCAGATCTTGGCGCAGATCGACAAACTGCTGGCAGAAGTCGGCAGCGACAAGCGCAAATTGCTGTCGGCAACCATCTTCTTGCCCAGCATGGCGGACTTCGCCAAGATGAACGCGGTGTGGGAAGCGTGGGTGCCCGAAGGCGAGACGCCGGCGCGCGCCACGGTGGAAGCAAAGCTCGCCGCACCAGACTACAAGATCGAGATCATGGCGATCGCGGCTCTCTGAGCCGCGCCGCTTCGCGTTCAATCGGAGGAGGAGAATACATGCGCTTTGCTATGAAGCTATTCGTTTCGCTCGCTTTCGCAGCGGCCTTGGGTGAATTCGCCGCCGATCTGGAGAAAGCGCCGCCCAAGAAAGTCGGCTTGTCGGCGGCACGGCTGGAGCGAGTCGCCGCCGCCGTCCAACCCTACCTCGACAACAAGCAACTGGCCGGTGCGGTGGTGGGGGTGGCGCGGCAGGGCAAACTGGTGTACCTGAAGAGCTTCGGCGCCATGGATATCGAGGCCAACAAACCGATGCGAGACGATGCGATCTTTCGCATCGCTTCCATGACCAAGCCCGTTACCAGCGTCGCCGTGATGATGCTGCACGAGGAAGGCAAGTTCCTGCTCGACGATCCGCTGTCGAAGTACATCCCCGAGTTCAAAGAGCCCAAGGTGTTGACCGGCGACGGCAGCGACGCCAGCAAAACCGAGCCGGCCAAACGCGAGATCACGATCCGCGATCTGCTGCGCCACACCTCGGGCATCAGCTACCGCTTCTGGAACAAGCCGATCGCCAAGATGTACGAGGCGGCGGGGATACAGGACGGACTCGAGCCCACGCAGGGCACGGTCGGCGAGATGGCCAAGAAGCTCGGCAAGATGCCGCTGGTGAACCAGCCGGGCGAAATCTACGAGTACGGCCTCAACACCGACGTGCTCGGCTATCTGGTCGAGGTCGTCTCCGGCATGCCGTTAGACAAATTCTTCAAAGAGCGCATCTTCGCGCCGCTCAAGATGAACGATACGCAGTTCTATCTGTCGGAGGCGCAAAAGCCACGCCTGGTGAGCCTGTACCTGCCGGGAGAGAAGGGCCTCACCAAGGCGCCGGACGCGCCGACACGCTGGGAGCAATTGGTGTTTTCACCGGCGGTGCCCTATTCGGACAAGCGAACCTATTTTTCCGGCGGCGCAGGCCTCACCTCCACGGTGGGCGACTATCTGCGCTTCACGCAGATGTTTCTGAACGGCGGGCAGTTGGATGGCGTGCGTTTGCTGAGCCGAAAGTCGGTTGAGCTGATGGCGATGAATCATCTCGGACGCTTAAGCGTCTGGGACGTATATGCGCCGGCCGCGATCGGCAATCTCGGCGATAAGTTCGGTCTCGGCTTCGGCGTCAAATCGGACGCCGGCATGAACGAGCTGGGCTCGGTCGGCGAATTCATGTGGGCGGGCATCTTCAACACGCGCTTTTGGATCGATCCGAAAGAGAAAATGGCCATCGTGGTGATGGGGCAGCTCATCCCGCGCGTCCCCGATATCGAGGCCAAGATCCACGCCGCCGTGTATCAAGCGCTCGAGTAGAGTATTTCTTTACTCGGTGCGCAGGGCGCACCCTACGGTATTGCGACCGCGAGGGTGTAGGGTGCGTCCCACGCACCATTCCAGGTTATCCGGTGCGCAGGGCGCACCCTACGGCCGAGCCATCGGTTATGTCACCGCGTAGGGTGCGTCCCATGTACCGTTCATCCCCAAAACCCTTGCGCGCCGAAGCGCGCGAGCAGGCCCGCGCTAGGCGGACCGACGAGTGCTGCCACCTTGGTGAGCGCGTCGGCGATCACGCAGCTCGCTGCGGCTACCATCACCTCGCCCTCACCGGCGGCGGGACGCCGGGTGCGCGGATCGAAGATGCAGCCGGTCGCGCCCTCCTGTCGGCGCTCCCCCTCGCCGATGCGAGAGGCGGCGACGGCGCCGCGGCGCAGGCGCGCAATCGGCCGCAAGAGGCCGGGGCCGCGCAAATGGATGATCTCGCCCTCCCCGCCGAAGCGGCGCAAGTCGCCGCCGGCGTTGACCGTCGCCTGCGTGCAGCCGGCGCGGCGCAATTCGTGAACGGCAATATCGATGGCGTAGCCTTTTGCTATTCCGCCCAGGTCGAGCAGCAGCGAGCGCTCGAAAGTGACCCGTAGGTCAGGCCACAGCGTGAGGTGATGCCAGTCTCCGCGCATGCGCGGGTCGACCGACCCCGGCAGCCAGCCGCGCTCGACCAGTGCGGGCGCCACGCAAACGTCGAATAGCCCGTCGCTCGCAGCGGACAGCCGCAGCGCGCGCCGCAGCACGGCGTAGGTCCAAGGGTCGACGCGGATCGGCCGCCGGTGCGCCTCACGATTGAGCCGGCTCAGCTCGCTGTCGGGATGGTGAAAACTCATGAGCCGCTCGACGCGATCGATCGCTTCGAACGC
>CAZILI010000465.1:0-3254 GCA_964539965.1 uncultured Burkholderiales bacterium
TGAACAGGTTCTCGCCCGGGCCTTCGGCGACGAAGCCGTCGACATCGAGCAGCAGCGCTTCGTCATAGCCGTGGTCGAGCGCCTCCTGGCTGGCGAGGATGGAGTTGGCGTAGGTGCCGGAGAACTTCGCGCGACACATGGTGACGTTGACGTGATGGCGAGCGTACGAGGAAGTCTTCACGCGTATGCCCTTCTCCAGGCCCTCCGCGCCCAAATAGGCGCCCCAGGGCCAGGCGGCGATCGAGACGTGCACGCTTGCGCCTTTGGGCGATACGCCCATTTTCTCCGAGCCGTAAAAGGCGATCGGCCGCACGTAGCACGACTCGAGCTTGTTGGCGCGCACGACCTCTTTCTGCGCGGCCATGAGCGTTTCTTTGTCGTACGGCACGCGCATCATGAAGATATGCGCGGAATTGAGCAGGCGCTCGGTGTGCTCCTTCAAACGGAAGATCGCGGTGCCGCGCGAAGTCTTGTAGGCGCGCAAGCCTTCGAAGACGGCGAGACCGTAGTGCAGAGAGTGGGTCAGCACGTGGGTGGTGGCCTCGCGCCACGGAACCATCTTCCCGTCGTACCATATGAGGCCGTCGCGGTCCGCCATCGACATTTGTTCGACTCCAGAAGCTAGACGAAAGTGAATTATTCTAACGCATTTGCTTCGGAGCCGAACCTGGCTTGCTGGCTTCCCTGGGAAAGATACCTCTGAATGAAACGACCGGAAATCCACGCGCTCGTGTTCGACGCCTACGGCACGATCTTCGACGTTTACTCGGTGCTGGCGACCTGCGAACAACACTTCCCGGGCGGGGGGAAAGAGCTGAGCCAACTATGGCGCACGAAACAGCTCGAGTACTCGTGGCTGCGCAGCCTCATGGGGCGTTATCGCGACTTCGAGGGGGTAACGGAGGACGCGCTCGACTTCGCGGTGCGCGCGCTCAAGCTGGAGCTGACGCCGTCCGCGCGAGCCGCGCTCATGCAAGCCTACTTGCGCCTCACCCCGTATCCCGATGTGCCGCCCGCGCTGGCGCGCTTGGCGTTTATGCCCTGCGCGATCTTGTCCAACGGCTCGCCGCGCATGCTCGAGGCTGCGGTCGACAACGCCGGCTTGCGCGCCCACTTCGGCGCGGTGCTGAGCGTCGATCAGGTCGGCATCTACAAGCCGAGCCCCAAGGTGTATGAACTCGCGCCGCAACGCCTCGGGGTGCCCAAACAGGCGATCGGCTTCGTCTCTTCCAACGGCTGGGACGCAGCCGGCGCGAGCGCATTCGGCTTCACCACGTTCTGGATCAACCGCGGCGGGCAGCCGATCGAAGCGCTCGGGTGCGAGCCGCATCGCGTAGTGGGCTCGCTCGGCGAAGTCGCCGATTGGGTCTTAGCCCACGGCGCCAATTGATATAATGCCCCTACTCGTTCACTCTATCCTTGCATGAGCGCCGACCCGCCGGCGACTCCAGTCGCGGCGGTACCACCTAAGCAAACCACCGACGCGGCCGACCAGAAGCTGTCGCGCGACTTGCTGCTGTTTGCCGCGGCGCTGATGGGATTCGCCTGGATATTGTGGCTCGCCGGCAACTGGTGGATGGGCAATCGCGTATCGGCCACCATCCCGCTCGCCTACGAGGTGGTTCTCGCGGTAAGTGTCGGCGTCTATCTCAAGACCGGCAATTTCGCGCTGTTTCGCTACTGCCAACTCGCCTTGTTCCTGTTCGTGCCGTTCGCCGTGCAGTGGGCGATGGGGGACGTTGTGTCCTCCAGCGGCGTGATGCTGTGGGCCATCATGGCCCCCATCGGCGCGTTGGTGTTTCATGGCCAGCGCGAGTCGCTGCCCTGGATCGTTGCCTATCTGGTGCTGTCGGCACTGTCGGGGTTCTTCGATATCTATCTCGCCAAGGTCAAGGTAAAGCCGGTCGAAGAGATCAAAACCATCGTCGTGTTCTTCGTGCTCAACTTCGCGGCGATTTCGACCATGGTGTACTTCTTGGTGCGGCACTTCGTGCGCGAGCAAGGCGAGTCGCGCCGCGCGCTGCAGGATCAGCACAACTTGCTCGAGGCCGAGCAGCATCGCTCCGAACGCCTGCTGCTGAACGTGTTGCCCAAGCCGATCGCCGAACGGTTGAAGCGCGAGGACCGCACCATCGCCGACGGCTTCGCCGACGTCACGGTGATTTTCGCCGATTTGGTGAGTTTCACGCGTCTGTCGGAGGAGATGTCGCCAAACCAAATCGTGACCTTGCTAAACCGCGTCTTCTCCGACTTCGATGAGCTCGCCGAGCGTCACGGGCTAGAGAAAATCAAGACGATTGGGGACGCCTACATGGTGGTAGGCGGACTGGCGAGCGGCTCGCAGGACGACTACGTCGCTGCCTCGGCGGACATGGCCATCGACATGCGCGAGTCGATTCTCCGCCTTGCGCCCATGCAGGGGCACAAGCTGGAAGTGCGCGTTGGGATCGCAACCGGGCCGGCGGTGGCCGGCGTAATCGGCACCAAGAAATTTATCTACGACGTGTGGGGCGACACTGTGAACATCGCCAGCCGCATCCATAGCGATGCGGCGGTGAACTCGATTCAGGTGGACACCACGACCTACAAGCGCCTGTACACGCGCTATCAGTTCAACGAAGCGCGCACCATTTCGGTCAAGGGAAAGGGCGAATTGCGGGTATACGAGTTGTTGAGCCGCAAGACCGCCGACATCGTCGACGCCGCCGCGTTTCGCGCCCACGCCGGCAAGAACTCCGCCGGCAGCGCCTCGTAGGCCGGGCGCGGCGCACCGAGGGGCGGCGAGACGGTGCGTGGGGCGCACCCTACGCGATGTATCGACAGGCCGGTGTCATGTAGGGTGCGCCCTGCGCACCGTATACCCTCAAGGTGTGCTGAACAACCTTGCCCACAGTTCTCGCACCGGCGCGATCAGGTGCTCGGCCTCCTGCATCGGGTAACGCGGTTGCGCGCGCTCGTTCATCCACGCGCGATGCTGCAGCCTGCGCAGTTCTCGATACGAGTCGGCGCAGGCCTCGGCCAGCGCCGCAGGCAGCAGTTGCAGCGCGGCGGCGCGCTTGAGCAGCGCGATGTTGCCGACGTTGGCGGTGAGTTCCGCGTGCTGCTGCGCGAAACCTAGCACCAGGTATTGCACGATGAATTCGACGTCGATGAGCCCGCCCGCACTTTGCTTGACGTCGAACTCCCCGCCGGGCGGCGCGTGCTCGGCCAGCATTTTGGCGCGCATGGCGGCGACCTCGGCTCGCAGCGCTTCG
>CAZILI010000466.1:0-3244 GCA_964539965.1 uncultured Burkholderiales bacterium
GCCCTGGAGCAGGCAGGCAACGCGCATCTGAAGCGCGACGCGGGAGAGTTGATCGGAGTGCCGCTCGGTGTGGCGATCACCGATGACATCGGGCAAGCGCTCGCCAAGAGCCAGGTGCTGATTGATTTCACTCGCCCGGAAGGCACCCTTGCACACCTCGCGCTATGCCGCAAGCACGGGGTCAAGGCGGTGGTCGGCACCACCGGATTGAGCGCCCAGCAAAAGCAGTTGTTGTCGCAAGCCAGCCGAGACATCGCTATCGTGTTCGCGCCGAACATGAGCGTAGGCGTAAATCTGTGCCTAAAGCTGCTGGAAACCGCGGCCAAAGTGCTGAACGACGGCTACGACATTGAGATCGTCGAGGCGCATCACCGCCACAAGGTCGACGCGCCGTCCGGCACCGCGCTGCGCTTGGGCGAAGTCGTCGCCCAGGCGACCGGTCGCGATCTCGCCGAGTGCGCGGTTTACGGGCGCGAGGGGGTGACCGGTGAGCGCAACCCCAAAACCATCGGGTTTGCCACCGTGCGCGGCGGTGACATCGTCGGCGATCACACGGTCATGTTCGCCGGCATCGGCGAGCGGGTGGAAATCACCCACAAGGCCTCCAGCCGCATGACCTTCGCACAAGGCGCACTGCGCGCCGCGCGTTTCCTCGCCACCAAGCAAACCGGCCTGTACGACATGCAAGACGTGCTGGGCTTGCGCTAGCGTCGGCGATACCGCGCTCCTCGTTTGCAACTCGGTTTGTGCTGGCCGGATCGTGCGGTGTCCGGAGGTTGCACGCCGACGGCCAGTTCGTTGAAGGCGAGCGGCAAGTTGCGTTATACTGCGCGGCAACAACGAAGCGGGACGGGCTCAGTGCGCCCCTCCCGTTTTTCATGTATCCCTCCCGGAGTCAGCATTCGTGCCGCAACGACCGCCCGCCAGCCTCGTCCTCGCCGATGGCTCGGTGTTTCACGGCGCCTCGATCGGAATAGAGGGCAAGGCCGTGGGCGAAGTCGTTTTCAACACGGCGATGACCGGCTATCAGGAGATTCTCACCGATCCGTCCTACTGCCAGCAGATCGTCACTCTCACCTATCCGCATATCGGCAATACCGGCGTGAACCGTGAAGACGTCGAATCGCACAAGGTATTCGCGGCCGGCCTGGTGATCCGCGATCTGCCCAAGCGGGTGAGCAATTGGCGCAGCGAGCAGGACTTGCCGGCCTATCTGCAGACCCACGCGGTGGTGGCGATCGCCGACATCGACACGCGCCGTTTGACGCGGCTGTTGCGCGAGAAGGGCGCGCAGAGCGGCTGCATCATGGCGGGCCGGGCCGACCTCGCCGAGGCGCTCGCGGCCGCGCGTGATTTCCCGGGGTTGGCGGGCGCCGACCTCGCCAAAGTCGTCACTTGTCAGCGCGCGTTCGAGTGGCGCGAGGCGACTTGGTCGCTCGGCAAGGGTTATCTTTTGGCGGGCGAAGCGAAGCGGCACGTGGTTGCCTATGACTACGGCGTGAAGAACAACATTCTGCGCATGCTGGCCGCGCGAGGCTGCCGCCTGACGGTGGTGCCGGCGCAAACGCCTGCGGCCAAGGTCTTGGCACTCGATCCCGACGGCGTGTTCTTGTCCAACGGGCCGGGTGACCCGGAGCCTTGCGACTACGCCATCGCGGCGATTAGCGAGATCGTCGCGTCCGGCACGCCGACTTTCGGCATCTGCTTGGGACATCAGTTGCTCGCGCTCGCCTCGGGCGCGAAAACCATCAAGATGAAATTCGGCCATCACGGCGCGAATCATCCGGTCCTCGATTTGGACACGGGCCAAGTTCTCATCACCAGTCAGAATCACGGCTTCGCAGTCGACGAGGCGAGCTTGCCGGCCAATCTGCGCGCTACGCACCGCTCGCTGTTCGACGGCACCTTGCAAGGCATCGCGCGCACCGACCGGCCGGCATTCAGCTTTCAAGGCCATCCGGAGGCGAGCCCCGGACCGCACGAGGTGGGCTATCTATTCGATCGCTGCGTGACCCTGATCGAGCGAGTGCGCTCGCAACCCGCGCGCGACGCGCATCGCTAGGCTCGCGCGCATGGTGCGACTATTGGTTATCCGGCACGGCGAAACCGAGTGGAACGCGTCGAACCGAATCCAGGGCCAGCTAGACACCGCGCTCAATGCGCGAGGCAGAAGCCAGGCGCGGGCGGCGGCCGCCGCGTTGGCGCACGAGCCGATCGACGAGCTGTGGAGCAGCGATCTCGCGCGCGCGCACGACACCGCGCGCGCTCTCGCGGAGTTGCACCCGCGCGAGATCCTGCTGGACGCACGGTTGCGCGAGCGCCACTTCGGCATACTGCAGGGTCTCACGTACCAGGATGCCGAGCGGCAACATCCCGAGCGTCTTGCCGGCTACCTGCGCTCGCGCCCGGACGAGGCCTTCATCACCGGAGAGTCGCTGTCCGATTTCTACGCTCGCGTCGCGGCGTTTTTCTGCGAACGGGCGCAAGCCGGGTCGCGCACGATCGCGACCTACACGCACGGCGGCGTGGTGAGCTGCCTGTATCGCTATGCCAAGTCGATCCCGCTCGATAGGCAACGCGATTGGCCGATGCCGAATGCGGCGATCAACGAATTCGTGTTTCACGACGGCGCCTGGACGGTGACGCGCTTCGGCGACGTGCGCCATCTCGAGGCGGCGCTGGACGACGTCGGCTAGGTCTCATGCCCAAGCGCAGCGACATCCAGTCCATTCTCATCATCGGCGCAGGCCCGATCATCATCGGCCAGGCGTGTGAATTCGACTACTCGGGCGCGCAAGCCTGCAAGGCCTTGCGGCAGGAGGGCTACAAGGTCATCTTGGTCAACTCCAATCCCGCCACGATCATGACCGACCCCGAGATGGCGGATGTCACCTACATCGAGCCGATCAATTGGCAGGTGTTGGAGAAGGTGATCGCCAAGGAGCGCCCGCAGGCGCTGCTGCCGACCATGGGCGGGCAAACCGCGCTCAATTGCGCGCTCGATCTGGCGCGCGAAGGGGTGCTCGACCGTTACGGCGTGGAGATGATCGGCGCCAAGCGAGAAGCCATCGACAAGGCGGAAGATCGCGAGAAATTCAAAGCCGCCATGACCAAGATCGGACTGGCCAGTCCGCGCTCGGCGCTGGCACACAGCCTGGAAGAGGCGCTGCAGGTGCAAGCCATGATCGGCTTTCCCACCATCATCCGGCCGTCTTTTACCCTCGGCGGCACGGGCGGTGGCATC
>CAZILI010000467.1:0-3224 GCA_964539965.1 uncultured Burkholderiales bacterium
CGGCGGCATCTCGATCAAGCCCGCCCCCGAAATGGACGAGATGAAGTTCGACATGTCGGGCGCCGGCAGCGTGCTCGGCACCATGAAGGCGGTTGCCCTCATGAAGTTAAAGCTCAACGTCGTCGGACTGATTCCGACTTGCGAAAACATGCCAGACGGCAACGCGAGCCGGCCGGGCGACATCGTTACCAGCATGTCGGGCCAGACCATCGAAATCCTCAATACCGACGCCGAGGGGCGCTTGATTCTGTGCGACGCGCTTACCTACGCCGAGCGGTTCGAGCCGCAAGCGGTGATCGACCTGGCGACGCTGACCGGCGCCTGCGTGATCGCGCACGGCCACGACGCCGCCGGCCTGTACAGCAACAAGGACGCGCTCGCGCAAGAGCTGTTGCGCTCGGGTGACTATGCCTTCGATCGCGCTTGGCACATGCCGCTGTGGGACGACTACCAAGATCAGCTGCGCAGCAATTTTGCCGACATGGCGAATATCGGCGGCCGTCCGGCCGGCAGCGTCACGGCGGCTTGCTTCCTGTCGCGCTTCGCGAAGAAGTTCGACTGGGCGCATCTAGACATCGCCGGTACGGCATACAAATCCGGCCGCGAAAAAGGCTCCACGGGTCGGCCGGTCGGGTTGCTCGCGCACTTCTTGCTCGATCGGGCGAAGAAGTAGGCAGCGCAGGGCAAGGGGTGATTCGGCCGCGACCAAAGCGAGACCGGCGCACGCACAGGACGCGCCCTGCCCTCCTTGCGCCGTGACGCAAATCGACTTCTACACCCACGTCGACAACAAGCTCGGCCTCGCCTGCCAGCTGGTCGGCAAGGCCTACGCGCAGCGTGCGCGCGTGTTCGTGTACGCGCCCGATGCTTCGACCTGCGAGTCGCTGGATCGCATGCTGTGGACCACGCCGGCGATCGGCTTCGTGCCGCATTGCCGTGACGGCGACGCGCTGGCCGCCGACACACCGATCTTGATCGGCCACGACACGGCGACGCCGCCGCACGACGAGATTCTGCTCAATCTGCGCGGCGAATGGCCAACGTTCTTCGCGCGCTTTCAGCGTCTGATCGAGATTGTGTCCTTGGATGAGGCCGACCGGCTTGCGGCGCGCGAGCGCTTCAAGTTCTACCGCGATCGCGGCTACCAGATTCAGACCCACAACCTTTCCGAGTTGGCCGCGCGCGCATGATCACCCGCCGCCAGCAAGAGGCGCTGTTCCGCAAGGTCGATGCGCTCATCGACAAGCACCGGCCGAAGGCGCCGGTTAGCGAGACCGATGCCTTGAACGACGTGCCGCTGCTCACCGACGTCGCCGCGGAGGAACAGGCGCAAGACGAATTGGCAACGCCGGATGCGGACCCCGGCGTGTCCGAGCGCGTGCTGGCGAAGATCTCCGACGAGACCTTGCGCACGCTGGCTGCCGACGTGTTCGCGCGCATCGAGCAGCAGTTGGACGACAAGGTCGCGCAGGTGCTGCGCCAGCGCGTGCAACAGGAGATCGAGCGAGCCATCGATCGCGGCGCGGCTCAGACGTTTGCGCAGTTGCGCCGCGAACTGCTGCAGAGCGTGGGCGACCTGCTCGGTCAAGCGCAAACAAGCGGTGACGTCCCGACGCCCGCCCCCGCCAAGCCCAAGCGCGGCAAGCGCAGCGCGAGCTAGCCCATACCCATCTGGGTTACGGCCTACGAGGCGCATACCGATGCGGGCTTTCAGCCGATACCCCGTCCACTAGGCGACCGCGGCGCAGCGCCCTAGTCGGCCGGCGGAAGCCGATCCGTTATACTTTCCGCTTTGCAACAATAACGACAACGATGGAACTCGCCAAGAGCTTCGACCCCCGAGCGATCGAGTCGCGCTGGTATCCGCATTGGGAGGCGCGCGGCTACTTCAAGCACGGCGAAGCCGCCGATCAACCGGCGTATTGCATCCAGCTGCCGCCGCCCAACGTGACCGGCACCTTGCACATGGGCCACGCGTTCCAGCAGACCTTGATGGACGCGCTGATTCGCTATCACCGCATGCTCGGGCATAACACCAACTGGGTGATGGGCACCGATCACGCCGGCATCGCCACGCAAATCGTAGTCGAGCGACACCTCGAAGCCGAAGGCAAGTCACGCCACGATCTCGGCCGCGCCGGCTTCATCGAGCGCGTGTGGCAGTGGAAGCAGCAATCCGGCGCCAGCATCACACGGCAGATGCGCCGATTGGGCGCGTCGGGCAATTGGACCTTCGCGGACACCGACGGACAAGCGGCCGGCTACTTCACCATGGACGCCACGATGTCGCGCGCCGTGATCGAGGTCTTCGTGCGGCTGTACCAGGCGGGCCTGATCTATCGCGGCAAGCGGCTGGTGAACTGGGATCCGCAGCTCGGCACGGCGGTATCCGATCTGGAAGTCGACAGCGAAGAAGAAGACGGCAAGCTGTGGGAGATCCGCTACCCCTTCGCCGACGGTTCCGGCTCACTGACGGTGGCCACCACGCGGCCCGAAACCATGCTGGGCGACACCGCGGTCGCGGTGCACCCCGACGATGCGCGCTATCGCGATTTCATCGGCAAGCAGGTCGCGCTGCCGCTGTGTGCGCGCGCGATCCCGATCATCGCCGACGAAAAAGTCGATCCGCAGTTCGGCACCGGTTGCGTCAAGATTACGCCGGCGCACGATTTCAACGATTGGCAGATCGGCCAGCGCCACGGCTTGCCGGCGATCAGCGTGCTCACTTTGCAAGCAAGCATCAACGACAACGCGCCCACCGCGTATCGCGGGCTCGAGCGCTTCGCCGCGCGCAAGCGCGTGCTCGCCGACCTCGCCGCGCAGGGCTTGCTGGTGTCGGAGAAGCCGCACAAGCTCAAGGTGCCGCGCTCAGGACGCACCGGGGTGGTGGTCGAGCCGATGCTGACCGACCAATGGTTCGTCGACTTGACGCGCGACAGCCAGCCGGACGGCCGCCCCGGCGGCTGGCGCGCCATCACCGAGCCCGCGCTGGCAGCCGTCGCCAAGGGAGAGGTGCGCTTTTTCCCCGAGCACTGGACCACGACCTACAACCACTGGCTGGAGAACATCCAAGACTGGTGCATCTCGCGCCAGCTCTGGTGGGGACATCAGATCCCCGCCTGGTACGACGACGCCGGCAACCTGTACGTCGCGCGCAACCAGGAAGAGGCGCTCGCCCAGGCGCGCGCCGCCGGCTACGCGGGCGCGCTCAAGCGCGATCCTGA